>NZ_BAABGP010000021.1:0-60023 GCF_039541635.1 Microbacterium panaciterrae | reverse complement strand
GGCCCTTCACCGTCTCCGACGACGAGAACCCCGCGGGAAATGACACCACGCTACGGGACGCACCCGCGCAGGCACGTCGGGCGAGCTACACACCGCCGACCGGTGAAGCAGTGATTCTGCGGAAGCTCGAAAACTGGGCCGACTTCATCCAAACCACGGCCGAAATCGATCCGCTGGTGATCACCGCGATCGCGCATTACCAGTTCGAGGCGATCCATCCCTTCTCCGATGGCAACGGACGTACCGGTCGTATCCTCAACGTCCTCCAGCTCGTTGAGGCGGGGCTGCTCAGCGAACCGATCCTCTATCTCTCCCGATTCATCATCCAGAACAAGGACGAGTATTACCGCCTACTTCTGGCGGTCACGACCGAAGGTGCCTGGGAAGAGTGGATCCGTTTCCTCCTGCGAGGTGTCGAGGAGACGGCCGCGAAGACGCTGCAGAAGATCGACCGAATCCAGGATCTGCAGGAGCGGTTCCGAGGCGTGATCAAGACCAGCACATCTGCGGGCAGTAACTCCGATCTTCTGGATGTGCTGTTCGAGAACCCGTATGCGCGGATCAACCAGGTCGTCGAAAGATGCTCGGTCTCCCGACCGACTGCGACGAGCTGGTTGAACGCCCTTGTTGCGCAGGGCGTGCTGTTCGACTTCAAGATCGGTCGCGAGAGGCTCTTCGTGAACACCGACCTCATGCAGATTCTCGCCTCGGATGAGGAAATGCCTCTGTCGGCTGAGTCTGAACGGCTCTTCTGAGGGGCGGCGGGCCAGCAGCAGGACGTCGGCGGCGAGGATGACGGCGCCCGCGATACTACCGAGCCCGATGGGCGGGTCAGAGCCCGTGGTCGCGAAGGTGCCTGAGGCACCGGAACCGGATCTGCCCGAACCGGATCCGGTATCACCTCCCCCGCGGCGTCACCGCCCGGCGGCGAGCTGCGGGTAGACCGCCTCGAGCGGTGCGGACAGCCCCGCTCTGAGCTGTACCGAAGTGTCGTCGGCGAGCACTTCGTAGCCCCCGGCCTCGAGCGTGGCGAACACCTGATCGACGAGGTCGGCGGGATCGACCTTCGGTCCCTCGGCGCGCGCGGCCATCGCGGTATCGACGTAGCCGACGTGCACTCCGACGACCTGCACGCCTGCGGGCTGCAGCTCCAGGCGCAGCGAGTTCGTCGCTGACCAGAGCGCGGCCTTGGTGGCGGAGTAGATGCCGGCCACGGCGTACCAGGAGAGCGCAGAGTGGATGTCGATGATCGCGGTGTTCCCGCCTGCGGCCGACAGGGCCGGCGCGAACGCGCGGGCGAGGAACAGGGGGCCGAGGAAGTTGGTCTCCACGTTCGCGCGGATCTCCTCATCGGTGTGGCTGAGGATGCCCGGGGTCGAAGGTGAGGATCCTGCATTGTTGATGAGCACGGTCACGTCGGAGGCGTGCTCCACGGCCGCCCGGATGGACGCCGGGTCGGTGACGTCGAGAGTGAGCGGGACGACGCGCTCGTCGTCCCATTCGCGAGGACTGCGGGCGGTGGCGTAGATTTTGGCCGCGCCGCGCGCGAGAGCTTCACGCACGAAATGGCCTCCGATGCCGCCGTTCGCGCCGGTGACGAGGACGACGGCGCCGTTGAGGGAAGTCATGGGATGGGTCTCCTGAAGGTGTGACGTTCTGATGGGCTGGGAAGGGGTGGCCGGGGCGGGCATCGGGCTCGCCGACCCCGGCCACGTCGAGGGGCAGGCAGGTGTGAGGGTCGGATAGTCGGTGTATCCGCGTGCACCGCCGGCAAAGAGGGTGGCCGGATCGAGCTCGAGTCGGCCCAGCGTGAGCGGCTGCCACGGGGATGGAGACGTCATATCAAGTGCACTTCCTTTGCGACGAACGAAACGTCACCTACGGCGGGACCCGCGCGGTCCTGCACGGGCGTGGGAGAATGAGCGCGGCCACATCCGAACCCACGCGACGATGACTATACTCAGAACTGAGACTAGTCATCGTTTATTCCTGGAGGACACAGATGTCAGTCGCGCCCCCTCCGCTCGGACGACGCGAGCGGAACAAGCAGGCCAAGCTCGAGCGCATCATCGCAGCCGCCAGCACCCTGTTCGCCGAGCGCGGGGTGGACGACGTCACCACCCAGCAGATCGCCGATGCGGCCGACATCGGCACCGGCACGCTGTTCCTGTACGCCAAGACCAAGGGCGAGTTGCTGCTGCTGGTTCAGAACGCGCACTATGCCACCGCTCTGGAACGCGGACGCGCTGCCGCGGCCGAGGAGTCCACGGCGTTGGACGCCGTCGTAGCGCTGTTGGCGCCGATCGTCGCGTGCAACCGGGTCCACGTCGACAACGGCCGCACCTATCTGCGGGAGATGGCCTTCGGCAATCCCACCGAGCCTCATCACGCCGAAGCCCTCGCCATCGTCGCCCAGACCGAGGATGCGACCGCCGACGTCCTCGCCCAGCGCACCGGGCTCGCCCGGACGGAGGCCGTGACGCTGGCGCGAGTGATCTCCGCGATCCTGTTTCTGGCGATGGCATCCAGCGAGTACGTCGACAGTGACGTCGAGGGAATCGTGGCCGCCGTCCGCGCACAGATCGCGGCGATCCTTCCTCGCTGATCCTGACGGCGACGTCGTGATGGCCGTTCGCATCGCGACGTCGCGCTCCGAGCGGTGATCGTGTGCCGGAGCGCGACGTCGACGGTCAGCTCTCGTAGTGCGACAGGATCTGGCTGTCCTTGACGTACGTGAGCGCGTCGGTGACGTCGTACGCGTGGATCGCGGCGACGTGCGGCGCCAGCAGCGTCGACAGGTTCAGAGCGTGGTCGGCATAGAAGACGTCGCGGGCGGTGTCGTCGGCGAACCCGAGGATGACCGAGGCGTGCAGGTGCTGATCCGTGGGGTTGTCGTGGGCGACGTTCGGGGTGTCCCACGTCTTCTCGTTCCACGGCAGGAACACCTGCGTGCGCAGCTCTGTGAGCACCCCGTTGGCGATCAGGGCAGGCGTGAGCTGTTTCTTGAGGAACTTGTGGAACGCGACCGTGCCCTCGTCCTTGCCACGGCGCAGGTAGATGATCGCCCGCGACCCGGGCTTGTGACCGGGGGCGACGTCGTACCAGCGGGAGGTGCCGGGAGGGCCGGCGAGGAGGAGGGTGCGACGGAAGATGTTGACCTCGTCCTCGAAGGCCAGCGCGGTCTGCTTGCGTCCTGCCAGCGGTGAGAGGGCGTTCTCGAAGGTGACTTCTGCGATTCCGTCTATCCGGCGGTCTGCGGGGATCGCGGTCTCAACGCCGGGGGTGTCGGGCCAGCGGCCGGGGTTGTGCTCGGCGAGGTGGATCTGCCGGTACTCGAACAGGCCGGGGGTGGCGGCGATGATGCCCGAGTGCGGACCCTTCCACCGGTCCATCCCGGCCTGGCGGGGCTTGTCGGTGCGCATCCACAGCAGGATGGAGGAGGTGAAGTGCTTCGAGACGTCCGGTTTCGCCGGCGTGGTGTCGGTCATGATGGTTCCTTCGGGGTCACGGCTCAGTGGGTCAGTTGCTGAGGAATTTCGCGGCGACGGGGGCGAACTTTTCCCAGTACTGGAAGACGCCGCCGTGGCCGGAGTTCGGGTAGATGATCAGCTCACTGCCCGTGATGCGCCGGTGCAGGTCCTCCGAGAGCACGGAGGGAACCATGCGGTCGTTGTCGCCGTTGGCGATCAGGGTCGGCTGGGTGATGACCGACAGGTCCGAGGGGGCGGAGCGCCCGTACCGTTGGATGGCCTTGAGCTGGCGGCTGAACGAGGCGTTGCTCATGGGCTTGTCGCGGTCCCGGGTGCGCTCCTTGAGGCGTTCGACGAATGCCTTGCCGGCCTGCTTGCCGGCGGTGTCGCGGTTGAAGAAGAGGAACTCCTTCGGGTCGGACCGGGTGATCACGGAGCGGAAGATGTCCCAGTAGGTGACGCCCACGACCTTGTCCATGTCCTTCCCGCCGCGCGGGCCGGTGCCGGTGAGCACGAGTTTGCGCACCAGCTCGGGGTGGGCGACGACGAGGTCTTGGGCGATCATGCCGCCCATCGAGAAGGAGAAGATGTCGATCGTGTCGTAGCCCAGGCCCTTCGTGATGAACCGGTGGGCGTCGGCGGCGGCTTCTTCGAGGGTGTCGGGAACCCGGCCGGAGGAGGCTCCGACGCCGAGCTGGTCGAACGTGATGACGTGGCGGGTCTTCGCGACCGCGTCGATGATGCGAGGGTCCCAGTTGTCCAGGGTTCCGGCAAGATGCACGAAGAAGACCACGGGGACCTTTTCTGCGGGGCCGAGTTCCCGGTAGGCGAAGGTGTCGCCGCCGACGATGACGGTCTTGGCGGGGGCCGCCGCGTAGGAGGTGATGACGGGTTCAGTGGTGCTCATGAGAGATGCTCCTTAATGAGTTGAGATGCGTGTGAGTGGAAGTGGACTGCTGGACAGGGGTTACGCGCGCGGGTCTGGGCCGGTGATCACGGCCTTTCCGCGGATGCTGCTCGTGGCGAGGAAGGCCAGGGCGTGCGCGGTCTGCTCGAAGGGGAAGGTCGCGCCGACGACGGGACGGATGGTGCCGCCGTCGACGAGCTCGGCGATCTCCCGCAGCTGCTCGCCCGAGGCGCGCATGAGCAGGAACTCGTAGGACACGCCGAGCTTCTTGGCCCGTGCGCGGGTCTTGCGGCTAAGCCCTGCGACGGCCAGGCGCAGCACCGGGTTCAGACCGGCCGCCTTCGCGAACGCGGGGGTGGGTGGCCCGGAGATGCCGACAACCTTTCCGCCGCGCTTCAACACCGCGAGCGACTTGGTGAGGTTGTCCCCGCCGAGGGGGTCGAGGACGAAGTCGTAGCCGGAGAGCTCGGTCTCGAAGTCCTGGGTGCGGTAGTCGATGACCACGTCGGCGCCGAGCTCGCGGACGAAGTCCGCGTTCTTGCCCGACACGGTGGTCGCGACCTGGGCACCGAGGTGCTTGGCGAGCTGGATCGCGATCGATCCGACTCCGCCGGCGCCGGCGTGGATGAGCACCTTCTGCCCTCGCTGCACGTTGCCCTTCTCCACCAGGGCCTGCCAGGCGGTGAGTGCGACCAGGGGCAGTGACCCTGCCTCCACGGTGCTGATCGAGGTGGGAGCCAGGGCGACGTCGGTCTCATCGACCGCGATGCGCTCGGCGAAGGTGCCGATGCGGAAGTCCCGCGGCCGCGCGTACACCCGGTCCCCGGCGGTGAACCGGGTCACGCCCGCGCCGGTGCGGATCACCGTGCCGGCGAGGTCATGGCCGAGGGTGAGGGGGGTTTTGTAGGGCAGGATCGCCGTGAACTCACCCGCCCGGAGCCGCTCGTCGAGATGGTTCAGCCCCGCGGCCTCCACCCGGATCAGGATGTCCCGATCACCGACCGTGGGCTCGGGGACGTCGGCCTCGCGGACCGGCTGCTTGTACTTGTGGAACACGAACGCTCGCATGATGCTCTTTCTGTGTGAATGCGGGAGGCTTCGGTCAGCGCTGCAGGAACCGGGTGGCGGTGTCCGTGACGCTGTGGCGGTTCTGGAAGGCGACGCCGTGGCCGGAGTCGGCGAAGACCCGCACGTCCGCGTCCGGATACCGGGCCAGGAGTGAGTCTGCGTTCCCGACAGGCACCATCCGGTCACGGTCTCCGTGCAGAATCAGCACCGGGCCTGTGAACGGCGACGCCGGTGGCGCCTGGTGGCCCCACCGATTCACGGCGCGCAACTGGGCGCGGAACACACCCGGGGTGACCGGCTTGTCCCGGCCGGTGCGACGCAGCTTCAGCCGCGCCTGATACGTCTTCGCGGCCTGGCGGCCGGCAGGAGTGCGGGTGAAGAACAACAGTGTGGTGGGGTTCGTGAAGGTCACGACGCCCCGCACGATCGCCCGTACGGTCACTCCGGTCATCACGGTCAGGCCGGGGCCCCCTTGCGGGCCGGTGCTCGCGAAGACCACCCGCTGAACCAGGTCCGGAGCCTGGCGGAGGATCTCCTGGGCGACCATGCCGCCCATCGACAGCCCGAGCAGGTCGACGTGGGACAGCCCGAGTTCGCGAATGGCGGCGATCGCATCGGCCGCCATGTCCTCGAATCGGGTCCGCACGGTTCCGGTGGACGCCCCCACGCCACGGTAGCCGAGGAGGACCACCCACCGGTGCTGCGCAAGCGGATCGACCAGCTCCGGGTCCCAACTGTCCAGGTTCGCACCCAGATGTGTGAGCGCGACCAGCGGAATCCCGCCGTGCTCTGAGCCGAGCTCGCGGTAGACCACCGTGGCGCCGGCGGCATCAACGGACCTGGTGGGCGTGTCGGCGAAACGCATCGGCCGGTTGCCTGTTCCCTGCTGCGTCTCTGTCATGCCCGCTCTCTTCTGGATCGAGTGATGGATTGACGGGATTCTTCCCGCCTGTCCGAGTATACTCAATCCTGAGCGAACTCAGTTATTTTGTCAAGGGAGGTCATCGTGAAATCTCGTCCAGCTCCGCAGGGGCGTCGGGAGCGGGCCAAGGAGGACAAGCGCCGCCGGATCATGGACGCCGCCCACGCCCTGTTCGCTGAGCACGGCGTCGGAGGCGTCACCATGCAGCAGATCGCCGACCGCGCCGATGTCGCCATCGGGACGTTGTATCTGTATGCCTCGACGAAGGCGGAGCTGCTGATCTTGGTGCAGAACCAGAAGTTCGCCGACGCCATCGACGACGGACTCGCCGCCGCAGACGCCGCCGCGCGATGGGGAGCGGATACTGTCGGAGTGGTGCTCGCGATGATCGAACCGGTCGTGGCCTGTATCCGCGAGCAGCCCGAGAACGGCCGCACCTACCTCCACGAACTCGTCTTCGGCGACCCGGCCGAACCCCACCGCCGAGACGGCCTCACCCTGTCCCTCCGGCTGGAAGCCGGCATCACCGACATCCTCGCCGCCGACCCGGCTATCGACGACGCGGACGCGGCCACGCTCGCGCGGGTCGTCACCTCGATCATCCACGTCACCACCGCCGCCACTGTGCACCTGCACGAGAACCTCCCCGGCATCCTCGATCAGATCCGCCAGCAAGTCACTGCCGTGCTGCCCCACGTTCAGAGCCGGGACGACGGCGGCTCGCCGGCCGTGTCGAGCGGGTGCTCGACGATGTAGCGGGCGACCTCGGAGAGACGGGTGCGGGTATTGCGCGCGCGGGCGCGGATGAGTTGGAAGGCGGCGTCCATGTCGACGTTTGAGTTGCAAATCCCGTGGCGATGTGTAACGATACATGCCATCGAGCTTGTATCGATACAGATGAGCCTCCGCCACGACGGAGATGAACGGAGACAACGACGTGAACCGCTCGACGACACACACGGGGCCCTTCTTCGCCGACCCCGCGCTGGTCGCATTCGGAGACAGCTTCTACCTCTACCCGACGACCGACGGCAACGAGAACTGGGACTCGGACAACTTCCGCGTCCTCGGGTCCCGCGACCTTCGGGAGTGGACGGATCTGGGGGAGGTGCTCCGCCTCGGCCGCGACGTCCCCTGGGCCGACCGGAACGCGTGGGCCCCGGCCGCGGCATACCGCAACGGTCTCTACTACTTCTACTTCACCGCCAACGACAACATCGGCGTCGCCGTGGCCACGTCGCCGACCGGGCCGTTCATCGACTCAGGCGGGCCCATCGTCGCGCGCGGTCAGTTCGCGGGGCGCGCGATAGATCCGGCTGTGTTCGTCGACGACGACGGGACTTCGTACCTGATCTGGGGCAACACCGTGGCCCACGTCGCGCGCCTCGCCGAGGACATGGTCTCCATCGACCCGGAATCGGTGACGGCATGGGAGCATCCCGCCTTCCGGGAGGCCGCGCATATCCACCGTCGCGGGGACATCTACTATCTGACGTGGTCGGAGAACGACACCCGTGACCCCGCGTACCGCGTCCGGTGGGCGACAGGTGAGAGCCCGTTCGGTCCGTGGATCGAACGCGGTGTCCTGCTGGAGCAGTCGCCGGCCGACGGGATCTTCGCCACCGGACACCACTCGATCCTCCGTGTCCCCGGCACGGACGAGTGGCTCATCGCCTACCACCGGTTCGCCGTTCCCGACGGAGACGGCTTCCATCGCGAGATCGTCATCGACGAACTCGTCCACTTGCCGTCCGGTGACCTGTCGCCGGTGCGAACAAGCGCTGACTCAATCCGATTGACACAGCCTGCATTACCCGAAACCCTCGACACCTAAGAGAAAGCAGAAAGCAATGTCGCTTCACTCCAGTTCCTCGCCACGCCGCCGCGGCATGAACATGAAGAGGACGCTCATCGCGGTCTCCGCGATCGCCGCCGCAGCCCTCGCGCTCACTGGATGCTCCGCCGGCAGCGGCGCCTCCGGAGGCTCGAAGACCGTGACCTTCCTCTCGTGGGACACCGAGCAGACCATGAAGCCGGTGTTCACCGAGTTCGAGAAGGAGAACCCGGGCTACACCGTCAAGGCCTCCTACGCTCCGCCGGTCCCGCAGTACATCCAGAAGCTGCAGACGCTGCTCGGCTCCGGCACCGCCCCCGACGTCTTCATCATCACCGCCGAGAACAAGGCACAGATCATGAGCGGCGGGTTCGCCAAGGACCTGAGCAGCGAGTCCTGGATCTCCAACATCTCCCCTACCGCCAAGGCCACCTACACGCAGAACGGCAAGGTCTACGGCGCTGCGACAGCATCCTGGGGTGGCGGCATCCTGATCAACAAGGACCTCCTCGCCAAGGTCGGGTACACGGGCGCACCCAAGACCTGGCAGGACTTCCTGGACCTGGGCAAGAAGCTCAAGGCCGCCGGGATCACGCCCTTCTATGAGGCCGGCGACGGCATCCCGGTCAGCCTCGCCGCGCTTGTCGGGCTGGAGAACCAGAGCCTTGGCGGCACCATGGACCAGCAGATCTGGGCCGGCAAGACCACGTTCCAGAAGACCTGGACCGACGCGATCAGCACCTGGAACCAGCTGTTCACGCAAGGCGTGGAGCCCCGCACCGTGGCCGGCCTCACCGGTGACCAGGTGACGCAGCAGTTCGAGCAGGGCAAGGTCGCGATGATCGGGACAGGTTCCTGGGCGCTCGGCAGCATCCAGCAGGCAGCGCCGAGCCTGAAGCTGCAGTACCTCGCCGTTCCCGGTGCCGACGGCCAGGCCTATTGGTGCGGCGCGGTCTCCCCGGGCTACGCGATCAACGCGAAGGCCAAGGATCCTGAGGCCGCCGAGAAGTTCGTTCAGTTCCTGCAGAGCAAGCAGGGCGTCGAGGTCTACCAGAAGCAGACCCAGTCCATCACCACGACCAAGGACTTCACGCCAACGCTCGACCCGTCGCTCAGCGACATGTCGGATGCCGTCCGCGCCGGCAAGTTCTACCTGCCCGCGGTGAACTGGCCGACGCACAGCGATCAGATGAGCACCGAGGCAACCGCGCTCCTGCAGCAGACGATCTCCGGCAGCATCACACCGGAGCAGTTCGCCAAGGGTCTCGACGCGAAGCTCGACTCGGTCAAGTAGAAAACTCCCGAGAGGTGGCGCCGCCCCCGGGCGCCACCTCTCGGGGCATCCCAGGAAGCGCAAGGACATGGCCAACGCAACAACGGTAGAACCCCCGGCGGTCGCTCGAAACCTGCGAACGGCGACGCGCACCCGATCGCGCTACGGACGGGCTCGAGAGGGATTCGCGGCCTACTGGTTCGTCGTCCCCATCCTCATCGTCTTCGTCGTGCTGTACCTGATCCCCATGGCGCAGTCCATCTATTACAGCTTCACCGACTACAACGGGTATGTCAGCACCCCCGCATTCGTCGGCTTCAAGAACTACATCACCATCTGGAGAGACTCGTCGATGGTCTCGGCGTTCGGCTTCACGCTCTTCTACGCCGTCGCCACCGCGGCCATCGTGACGGGCCTCGCGATTCCGCTGGCCTTGGTGCTCAATCGCCGGTTCGTCGGACGCGGCTTCGTCCGCTCGGTCTTCTTCTTCCCTGCCGTGCCGAGTGTCGCGATCCTCGGCCTGGTGTGGGCCTTCATCCTCAGCCCCCTTGGCTCAGGAGTCATCAACTCCGTCATCGGCCAGCTCGGTGTGGCGCCGATCCCGTGGCTCTCGAACGAGACTCTCGCTCAGGTGAGCGTGATCATCGTCGCCGTGTGGTCGCAGACCGGGTGGCATGCGATGCTCTACCTGGCGTATCTCCAGGCGTTGCCCTCCGACATCTTCGAGGCCGCCAAGATCGACGGAGCCAACCGCTGGCAGGAGTTCAAGAATCTGACGCTGCCGCTGCTCATTCCGGCCGTCACGGTCAGCCAGCTCCTCCTGCTCACGAACGGGCTCAAGGTCTACGACCTGCCGTTCACGCTCACGCACGGCGGCCCGGGGTTCGCCACCCGGACGCTGACCCAGTCGATCATCGAGAACGGCATCGCGCAGTCCGACGTCGGCAAGGCGTCCGCTCTCAGCGTGCTCTTCCTGATCGTCGTCGGGCTGATCATCGTGGGCCAACTCGCCCTCTCCCGCCGTCTCGAGGAGCGCTACTCATGAAACAGACCCGCGGAATCGTCCTCAGCATCGTGATGATCCCCATCGCGTGCGTCGTCGCCATCCCGTTCTATTACATCCTCGTCAACACCCTGAAGACCCAGCCGGAGACGGCGGCCAACCCGCTCGCCCTGCCGACGCACCTCTTTCTCGGCAACTACCTCCAGGTCTTCGAGACCACGCCGGTGGTGCAGGCCTTCCTGAACACGCTGTACGTGACCGTGATCTCGATCGTGCTCATGCTGCTGATCGGGTCCATGGCGGCGTTCGGCGTGCTGATGGGCAAGGGCAGGTTCGCGACCATCGTCGGCATCATCCTCGTGGTCGCGTTCCTCGTGCCGGGGCAGGCGACACTCATCCCGCTGTACCGGATGCTGGCAGGCGTCGGCCTCGTGGACTCGCTCAACGGCCTGATCGTGATGTACAGCTGCGGCTCGATCTTCTGCTACTTCCTCATCGTCGGCTACATGCGCACCTTGCCGACCGAGCTGTTCGAGGCGGCGAGGATCGACGGCGCCGGAGCATTCCGGGTGTATTGGTCGGTCGCCCTGCCGCTGATCCGCCCGATCCTCGTGACCGTGGGGGTGTTCCAGACGATGTGGGTGTGGAACGACTTCATCACCCCCAACGTGTTCATCAACTCGCCGGAGAAGCAGACTCTCGTGCTGCAGGTCTACACCGCGGTCGGACAGTTCACGACGAACTGGCCGGCGTTCATGACGTTGAGCGTGATCGTCCTCATCCCGATGGTGATCTTCTTCATCGTGGCGCAGCGTCAGATCGTGAGCGGGCTGGTCAACGGCAGCGTCAAGGGATGAGTCGAGGCGGACCTGCTTCGGATCCGTTCTCAGCGGACCGCGGTCGACTCGCGCGCCATGAGGGCGTACGGGCTCACGAACTCCACGGGATCACCGGTCGCACCCTTGATCCTGTCCACCAGGAGGTCGACGGCCTTGGCGGCGATCAGATCCTTCGACGGGTTCACGCTCGACAACGACGGGGTGAGGAACCGGCTGCTCTCGACATCGTCGAAGCCGATCACCTTCACCTCGTCCGGGACGGAGATGCCGAGATCGGCCAGTGCGCGGAGGACGCCGAGGGCGACATAGTCGGTCACGCAGAAGACTCCGTCGAACTGCAGGCCTGCATCGACCGCCTGGTGAACAGCCGCGGAGGCCGCTTCCGGCGAGAACACGTCCAGCGTCAACGTCAGCCGGGAGTCTTCCTCGATCCCCGCGTCGGCCAGCGCCCGGCGGTATCCCGCGTGGCGCAGGCTCGAGACGTCCGTGTCGTCGCTCAGGGAACCGTGCACGGCGATGATCCTCGTGCACCCGCGCTCGATCAGGTGCTGCACCGCGGCGTGGGCACCGTCCTCGTTCGGCGTCGCGACGTGGTCCAGAGGGCCCTGGAAGATGCGCTCGCCCAGGATCACGACCGGGAAGTCGACGCGGAGCAGATCGACGTCGGATTCGCCGAGTCCGACAGCGCTGAGGATGAGGCCGTCGTACATGCGCAGGCGCGACAGGGCCAACGCGGTCAGCTCGTTCTCGCGCGACCGCTCCGTCTGTTCGATGACCACATTGAGGTCGTGACGCCGGCCGTTCTCGATGATCGCCGCACCCAGCTCACCGAAATACGGGCGGTCGACCTCCGGCACGGCCAAGCCGATGGTGTGCGTCTTCCCGCGGCGCAGATTGCGTGCTGCGATGTTCACCCGGTAGTCCAAGTCGTCGATCGTCTGCAGGACGCGCGCCCGCGTCGAGTCCTTGACGTGCGGCCTGCTGTTGAGGACGTTCGAGACCGTCATGGGCGAGACTCCCGCGGCCTTCGCGATGTCGCGGATCGTCACCATGACGTCTCCCCTTCCGGCCCGCTGTCGGGCGATGTCCCTGACTGTTGTATAACGTTACAACGATCGCGTGGCCTGCGTCCCGCCATCGGAAGGCATGTCAGGAGCGTGCGATGAGCGCGCCGATCTTCCGGGATCCCGTCTACGACGGCGCCACCGACCCGGCAGTCATCAGAAACGACCGGACGCGCGAGTGGTGGATGCTCTACACGCAACGACGAACGACCGATCCGGGTGACGGCGTGCGCTGGATTCACGGTACCTCGATCGGAATCGCGACCTCCTCGGACGAGGGAGCCACATGGCACTACCTCGGAATCGCCGAAGGTCTCGGCGGTGCGGACACCCTCTGGGCTCCCGAAGTCATCGCCGCCGGAGGCCGGTACCGGATGTATCTGACGGTGGTCGACGGCGTCCCGGACTCGTGGACCAGCGCCGATGCCCACATTGTGGAGTTCGTCAGCGACGACCTGCTGAACTGGGCCCGCGTCGGCGAGCTCGATCCCGTTTCCGATCGGGTGATCGACGCAGCCGTCGCGCTGTGCGGCGACGGGAACTGGCGGCTCTGGTACAAGAACGAGCGCGACGGCTCTTCGACCTGGTCCGCCGTCAGCGCGGACCTGACCGACTGGCAGGTCGAAGGGCCCGCCGTGCCGGCGCTCCCGCCGCATGAGGGCCCGAACGTCTTCCCCCTCGGCGGGTGGTACTGGATGGTCACCGACGAGTGGCGTGGGCTTGGCGTCCACCGCTCCCGTGACGCCCGTGACTGGCAACGTCAGGAGGTGAACGGCGGGCTCATCCTCGACACCCCGGGCGGCCACGCCGAGGATCGCGGATTCGGCCATCATGCAGACGCAGTGGTGGTCCCGGCGTCAGCCGGGCGCGTGGAGTCCGCGATCCTTTTCTACTTCACGCACCCCCGGCGTGACGACTCCGACGCGATCGTCGCGCGGAGCAGCCCCATCCACGCCGCGCGTCTCACCGTGCATCAGGGGCAGCTGATCGCCGAACGAGACATCGCCACCACGCAGGGCTTCCTCGGCGGGGCCGCAGCAGGGGCCACGACCTCGGCAGAAGGGACGACATGAGCGCCAGCGGATCCTGGTGACCCGGACGCGGGATTTCCAACGCTTCAGTCCTGCCCGCGCGTACCTCGACCTGGGCCACGGACCCGAGCTACCACTCGTTCCTCGCCGCGTTCCAGGCGGAGAACGAGCGCCGCGCCCGAACCGGGATCGGGATGGACTCCGCCGCGGTCTCCGGCTCTTCGAGCGCGATCAGGACCTGCTGCATGGTGAGGGCGCCGAGGGCGCTACTGCCATGGGGCGGAACAGCCCCGTCCATGTCTGTCATCCGCCTCCCGTCCGTGCATCGAGCGTGCGAATCGTCGCGGATTTCAAGGCTTCGAGCTGGGCCGACCGGGAATGTGGCCGAGGATCGACTTCGTGAAGCCGCCGTCGACACAGACATCCTGACCCGTGACGTAACTTGACAGCGGGCCGACGAGGAACTCGATCACGTTGGCGATGTCGACGGGTTCGCCAATCCTCGACAACGGGATGATCGCTTCACGCGCTGTTTTGATCTGGGTATCGACGTACATCTGCTCGGTCATGCCGGTACGGGTCATGCCCGGAGACACGACGTTGACACGGATGCCGTCGGGCGCCCATTCCAGCGCGAGCGTCTGAGCCAGCAGGGTCAGCGCGGCCTTGCTCGGGCTGTAAGCGCCCGATCCGGCGTGGGGAAGCTGGCCGGACATCGAAGAGACGAAACACGCTGAACCTCGGCTCTCCCGCAGATGTGGATGGCTCGCCTTGGCGAGCAGCCAGGCGCCTCGGACGTTGACGGAGAACATGTGGTCCCAGCCCTCGAGGGAGACGTCAGTGAGCGCGCCCGGCTTGGCGATCCCGGCGTTCGACACGAGTGCGTCCAGGCCGCCGAACTCACGCACGGCATCGGCGACGAGCTGTGCCGGCACGTCAGGATCGGCGAGGTCGCCCACCAGAGCAATGGCGGCACCGCCTATCGACTGGATCGAGCGGACGACCTCCTCCTGCCCAGCGCCCGACCTGTTCCCGCAGACCGCGATCATCGCCTGCTCGCCCCGAGCGAGAGCCGCTTCCGCGACCCTCAGACTCGTGGCCGCGCCGATCCCGCTGCTTCCGCCGCTGACGAGAGCTCTCATCGCATGGCCTCCTCGCGGGTTTCCAGGTTCCACCCGAAGGCGGGAAGATCCCGCATCGCCTGTGCGAACTCCTCGAGTGGATTCTGTTGGCGAATGATCTCGAGAACGACGTTGTCGACTCCCAGGGTCGACTCTACGGCGCGGCCCAGTCCCTCCCAGTCGATCACGCCGGTGCCGATGGGGTCGTGGCCCCAGACGTCCGTGCCCGTGTCCGAGATGTGCATGAGTCCGATCCACTCGTGGTGCGCCTTCAGCGCCGCGACCGGTTCGTCCCCGATGAACGCGGCGTTCGCGACGTCATGCACGATCCTGAGCGCGTCGTCGTCGACGGTGCGCACGACGTCCGCGATCTCCCGGATCGTGGGAGTGAAGCAGAAGGGAGCATTCTCGAACAGAAGCCGCTTGCCGGCCTTCTTGGCCCGCGGTACGAGATCCTCCAGGCTCTCGTACAGCCACCCGTACACGCTCTCGAGCGGTGGCGAGATCACGGGACGCCGCGTACCGGAAGAGATCACGATATCCGGGACATTCCACTCTGTCGCCAGTTCGATCACCGAGTCGATGTGCTCGATGCTCCTGCGTCGCACGCTCGCGGCCGGGCTTGCCAGGTTGACGTCATATCCGCCGGCATTCAGCGACCTGATCTTCGCACCGGATCCGTTCAGCTGCGCAGCGGTGGCCGCGCGCTCGGAGCTGGAGATCTCCACAGGCCAGCAATGCGGCGAGCTGATCGGGATCTCGAATGTCGTGTAGCCGTTCTCGACCAGTTCCGCGATCGCCTCGGGAGCGGTCTTGGACCAGAGGTAGGAAAAGGTGTTGATGATCATCGGAACTCTCCTGAGGTCGGTCGTTCGGTTGAGGTCGGTCGTTCGGTGTTCGCGCGGATGCGGTCCGCGTCGCGGATCTGCTCCAGCACGGCGCCGACATCCGCGCCTGCATCGTCGTTCACCACGTCGAGAACCTGCACGCCTTCCCAGGCGACGGGGGTCGTTCCCCACCTGGTCCAGAACGCGTCCCAATCGCCGAGCTTCGCGACGTCGCGGGCGAGGCCGCGCGTGAGGAGCCGCGTCTTGATCACCGCTTCCGGAGCAAGGACGCGGAGGACGAAGGAGCGGGAGCCCGGCCAACCGCCCGCGGCGGCCGACCGGAGGAAGAAGTCGGGGCTGTCCAGATATGCGGCGAAGGGTGCGTCCATGACGACGTCGTGCCCCAATCGCAGATTGTCGCCGGCCACTGCGAAGAGTGCCGAGTACTCGGACGGCATGAGCCGTGTCCGGTAGAAGTCGCTGCTCTCTCGGTCGCTGCTCTCGTTCCCGCTCGCGGCGAGCGCTGCTTCGACGAGCGGTCCGGCCAGGGTGTCCTTGTCCAGATAGACCGCAGACGCGCGTCGGGCGAGCTCGCGCGCTACCGTGGACTTTCCGGAACCAGCGGGGCCGACGACCGCGACCGCGAACGACATGTCAGCCTCGCGCGGCTTCGACAGCCGAGAGGAACCTCCGGGCCGCTGTCGTGACACGTGCATAGTCGCCGTCCGGTCTCGCCGCCTTCGTGATGCTGCTTCCGACGCCGACGGCGCTCACCCCGGCCGCGAACCAGTCGCGGACGTTGTGCTCGTCGACGCCTCCCGCAGGCATCAGGGCGATCTGTGAAAGAGGCGCGAGCACAGCCTTGGCGTAGTCCGGACCGGCGTCCGCCGGGAAGAGCTTGACGATGTCGGCGCCTTCTTCAGCCGTCTCCAGGATCTCGGTGGGGGAGTACGCTCCGCTGATCGAGACCACCTGGTAGCGGTTGGCGGCGCGAAGCATCGCGCGGCTGAGGTTGGGGCTCACGACGAAGGAGGCGCCCGAGGAGACGGACGCGTACGCCATAGGTTCGTCGATGACTGTGCCTGCCCCGATCGACACCTCGGAGCCGTACTCGTTCGCGAGTCGTTCGATGACGCCGAGTGCGCCGTCGGTGGACAGCGTGATCTCGATCGCCCGCACCCCGCCCTCGATGGCCGCTCTCGAAGCTCGCAGCGCCTCGTCGGCATCATCGAGTCGCACGATGACAACCGTGCCGGTCGAGTGGATGTTCATCAGGGTCCGCAGCTTTGCGTTCATGAAACCTCTTTATATCGTGGGTCGACACCAATATAGTGTTCATCGACATAAACTGTCCACCGGCACCGCATCGCAGCGGTGATCCGCCAGTCGTTGATTGGTCGCAAGGAGCGCGCATGAATCCGGCACGAACGATGGTCTTCGGTCCATCCCACTGGCACGTTCCGCTCTGTGCGGAACGAATCGGTGCTCGACATGACGTCATCGGCGTCAGCGACGAGGATGCCGACAGTGCTCGGCACTACGGCGACCTGTGGGATGCTCCGGTCTACGAGCGCTGGCAGGACGTGCTCGCGGCGCACCCTGATGCCGACCTCGCCTACGTGTTCGTTCCGCATGACCAGATGCGAGACGCGTGCCTGGCGCTGATCGCTGCGCGGATTCCTCTCGTCGTGGAGAAGCCGGCGGGCGTCTCCCGAAGCGAGGTCGCCGACGTTCGCGCCGCGGCCGAGGCCGCCGGCGTGCCCATCGCGGTCACGTTCGTGCAGCGAGGCGGGCCCATCGAGCACTGGCTGTCGCAGGCGGGCCCGGCTGTGTACGAGAGCACACAGTTCATTGCGGGCCCGCCGGGCCGGTACCTGACCAACGGCAGCCCCTGGATGGTGGATCGCGCGCGCGCCGGGGGCGGCTGCGTCATCAACCTTGCGCCGCATTTCATCGACATGTTCCTGAGGTCGGCAGGGCAGCGAAGGGCGAAGGCGTCGGCCGCGCTGTCGTCGACCCTCCATGGGCGCGGCGTCGAAGACTTCGGGTCGTTGACTCTCACGACCTCCGACGGCCGGATCGGCACCATCCAGGTCGGCTACGCGTTCCCCGATTCCGTTCTCAAGCGGCACTGCTCGTTCACGCGAATCGGCCCGAACGGGGTGGCGAGCATCTGGACCGACGGGACGGCCTCGTTCACGGACACCGCCGGTGCGACACAGGTGAGCCGTCTCGACGTGGACAGCGATCCCCTGTACGACCGGTTCGTCGACGCCGTCGCCGACACGCTCGACCAGGGCTTCGAAGGGCTGCCCGGCATTCGCGATCTCGAGGATGCCATGGCGATCGTGTGGGACGCCTATTCAGAAGGGAGCCCCACCCTATGACCGGACGACGACTGCCCGGCGTGCGCTACGTGGATCACGCCGCCTACACGGTTCCCGACCTGGACGAAGCGGTGAGCTTCTTCGTCGAGGTGTTCGGCGCCGAAGAGCTGTATCGCTCGACGCGCGGCCCGGACGCAGGCTTCATGCCGGAGAACTTCGATGTTCCCGCCGACGCGCAACTCGAGCTGGCGATGCTGCGGATGCCGCCCAACCTCAACCTCGAACTCTTCCAGTGGCGAACGGCGGACCGGCGCAGCCAGCACCCGCGCCACAGCGACGCCGGCGGTCACCACCTCTGCTTCACCGTCGACGATGTCGACGACTCGTTCGAGATCCTCAGGAAGATTCCCGGAGTCCGGATCCTCGGCGAGCGCAAGGAGGTCGCCGGTGACAGCCCTGCCGTCGCCGGCAACCGCTGGGGCTATTTCGTCACACCTTGGGGCCTGCTGATCGAACTCGTCGATCGGTCCCGAGTGCAGAACCCGCCGCACCTGGTCGGCCCCGCCGACTGGACCACTTACACAGAAGGACCCACATCGTCATGATCATCGCAGGGCACACCCTCGGCACACCCGACCACGACCTCCGCGGCGCATTGCGGCTGTTCCGTACGGCGGGACTCGACGCGGCCGAGGTCATCTATCAGCAGGACTACGCCGCCGCGATCGCACCCCACGACGAACGCGCGGCCGCTGTGGCGGCGGAGATCGCGGGGGACGAAGGGATCCCCATCGTCGCGCTCACGCCCTACACGACCGCCATCAACAGCCTCGACGACGCGTCCTGGGGCGCAGGTGTGGACGATCTGCGCGCGTGCATCGCCGCCGCCCACACCGTCGGCGCCTCTCGCGTCCGCGTGTACGCCGGCTCCTGGCACGACGGCGACAAGGATTGGGACGCCCACTGGAATCAGCTTCGCAAAGCGCTCGAGGTGCTCGCCGTCGACGCGGCGGACGCCGGGGTGGTGCTGTGCGTGGAGAACCACTTCGGCACCATGACCCAGACCGCGGCGAACACCGCGCGACTCGTCCGAGAGGTCGCGGCTCCGTCTGTCGGCGTGCTGTACGACCAGGCGAACCTGACCTTCACGCATGACGAGGCCTGGCCGGAGGCGCTCGCCGTGCAGGGCGATCTCGTCCGCCACGTCCACGTGAAGGACCTGGTGTTCAAGGACCCGAACGCGCCTTTCCGGGCGAGCGACACGGCACGCGTGAAGGCGGAGGAGCGCGCTGTGAGGTCGCGCGTGGTCGGTGAGGGCGTGGTCGCGTGGGACGAGATCATCGCGGAACTCGTGCGTCGCGGCTACGACGACGTCCTGACGCTCGAGTACGAGTACCGCTGGCACCCGCAGGACCTCCCGGCTCCCGAGATCGGCTTCGGACAGGCAGCGACGGCTCTCCGGGAACTGCTGAGCGGACTGGAGGGGACACGATGAGCGGGCAGCGTCTGCGTGTCGGTGTCGTCGGCGCGGGCAACATCGCCAGCATCGCCCAGCTCCCGTCGCTCGTCGCGAGGGATGACGTCGAACTCCGCGCACTTGTCACGCGACGAGATGACCCGGAACCGCTGATGCGGCGGTGGGGCTTTCAGCGCGCGCACGGCACCGTCGATGCGATGCTCGACCGCGAGGAGCTGGACGCGGTCTTCATCCTCACTCCGCGCTCCGAGCATGTCCACGCCGCGAAGAGTGCGCTCGCGGCCGGGGTCGATGTGTTCTGCGAGAAGCCCTTGGCGACGCGTCTGGACGACGCCGAGATGCTCGAGCGCATCGCCTCAGAACATGATCGCGTTCTGATGGTCGGCTTCAACCGTCGGTTCGCGCCCGTCTACGAATCCGGGCGCTCGGCCTTCGCAGCCGACGGTGCGACGTTCTGCGTCGCACAGAAGAACCGCGCCGGATCCGAGTACCGCGCGACGTTCGAGAACGCCATCCACATGATCGACCTTCTCCGCTGGTACTGCGGCGGCGAGCCCATTGAGGTGACAGCTCGCGCGGCCGGAGTCGATCCGTGGCAGGAAGACGGGTTGGCCGCTCTCATCCACTTCGACAACGGACATACCGGGGTCCTCATGGCCGCCCGCAACGCCGGCAACTGGGGCGAGAAGCTCGACGCCTACGGCGACGGCGTCAGCGCGGAGATCTCCGCCCCTGATACCGCCAGGATCACGCGCGACGGCGTCACCACCATTCGCGAGATGACGCCGGAAGCGTATGGATGGGCGACCGCGACCCACACCCTCGGCTTCGCCGGCGCCGTTGATCACTTCCTCCAACGTGTCCGGGACAGGCAGGAGCCGCTCACCTCCGGACGAGAAGCGGTCAAGACCCAGGCGCTGCTCGAGCGGATCCTGTCCGCGGCGGGACTCCCGACTGAGGAACAGGCCGGACGCGAGTGGTCCAGCCACGCGAAGAAGTGAAGGAGATCAGGACATGGTGAATGCAGCAGATCAGGTGGTCATCGTCACCGGCGGCAACGGCGGCATCGGTGCGGCCATCGTTGCCGCCTATGTGGAACTCGGTGCGACCGTCATCAACTCGGACCGTGGGCCGTCGGCGGTGGGCGCAGCCGCCGCATACTTCGATCTCGACGTGACCGATGAGGTGGCAGTCAAGGCGATGCTCGCCGACGTCGTGGAGGCGTACGGGCGCATCGATGTGCTCATCCACGCCGCCGGCGTGCTGGGCGACACCGTCGATCCCATGAGCACGACCACGGCAGAGTTCGAACGCGTCATGACCATCAACGGCACGGCTGCTTTCACAGTCACGCGCGAGACGGCCCAGGTCATGATCGATCTCGGAATCAAAGGGTCCATCCTGCTGCTGTCGTCCGTCGCCGCGAAAGAGGCGCGCACGACATATCTCCCGTACAACGCAAGCAAGATCGCGGTGCTCCACATCATGTGGTCGATGGCCCAGATCCTGGGGCCGTCGGGAATCTCCGTCAATGCGATCGCTCCTGGGCCCACCGAAACTCCAATGTGGGCAAAACTCGCTGAGGCCTCCGGCCCCGACGCTGAGGCTGCCCTCGCCGCGAGAGCAGCGCGCGCCGCGCAGCTGCCGATGCGCAGGTTCGCGCGACCCGAGGAGATCGCCAGCGCGGCGCTGTTCTTGACGGATCCACGCAACCGCTACATCACCGGGATCAGTCTGGATGTGGCGGGTGGCGCCCATCTCGGGATGGGGTCGTAATTCGCCTCCTTCGTTATGAAGATAATCGACATATATCTGTCGAACGATGCTAATATCTCGTCAGGAGCCGAACATCAACGGGGCTCCGCAGTCGAAGTGCCGAAACTGTCGCTGACATGCGTGTCCCGGGCGTTCACAGCTGTCACACAAAGCGACTGATCTCAAAGGAGAGAGTGGGATGATCACAAAGCGATGGAGCCTCGTGGTGGCAGGTCTTGCCGCAGCGAGTCTGATGCTGGCCGCATGCGCGCCGGCGGATGACTCGCAAGGAGGGAAGGGAGGCGGCAGCGACAAAGGTCCTGTGACGCTGACGTATTGGGACTTCCTCGACCCGAGCCAGAACAATCCCCGTGCGAACGCGCTGCGCGAGAACATCGCCGCGTTCGAAAAGGCCAATCCCGACATCAAGGTCGATCTTTCTGTCGTGTCACTGGGTGACATGCTCAGCCGCCTGCCGCAGGCAGCAGCAGCGGGGCAAGCGCCCGACGTGTTCAAGATGTTCACGCCGACGGTGCCGCAGATGGCCGCAGCCGGCGCCTACTCGCCGTTGCCTGCGGCCGCATCGGATGTCAAGGACTGGTTGCGGCCCGTCAACACCCTGGCCGGACCCGACGGCAAGCAGGTCGCCGTGCCCTACGAGTACCGGACCTGCTCGCTCTACTACAACCAGAAGATCCTTGACAAGATCGGGGCCACCGTTCCGAAGACCTATGACGAGGTCGTCGACGTCGCCGCCAAGGCGGCAGCCGCCGGCTACACGGGCTTCGGCACGGGGTTCTCCGACACGGATAACTCGGCCATCATCGCCACGTTCTTCGACTGCTTCATGAGCCAGGTTGGCCAGGACATCTGGAACAAGGACGGGCACGCCGCCTTCGCCGGCGCGAAGGCGGCTGAGTTCGGCGACTTCCTTGCGAAACTCCGCGACGCCAAGGCGCTCGGTAGCAGCGTCGTCTCTGACAGCTACTCCACCGTGACCGACGGCCTCGCCAACGGCACGGTCGCCATGGCGGTTCTGGGAACCGAGCGCATCGTGACGTACGGCAAGACCAACCCCGACATCAAGTGGACCGCTCTTCCCAAGGCTTCGACAGGCGGCCAGACCGGCGCCACCATCGGCTGGACGATGGGCATCGGTGCAGGAAGCAAGCATGTCGACGCTGCATGGAAATTCATCGAATACATGACGGGCGCGAAGGCCGGAGCGGTGATGGCAACCGGAGGCGAAGTGCCCCCGCGGGCGTCGACGTATAAGGAGTCGTACTTCTCGACGCCGGAGGCGGACACCGTGAAATCCATCGCGGACTATGTCAAGAGCAACAGCAAGCCGCATGCCTACTCGGACAACTGGATTGCCGTGGCCAGCGGGCTCTCCCATGCGGGACAGTCCCTGTATCTGAACGGTCTCACTGGCAAAGAGTTCATCTCGGCCGCACAGGACGCGGCGAACAAGTAGACCGACGAACATCCGGGGAGTCCGCAAGGGCTCCCCGGGGATCGGAAAATCATGACTGAAACTCGTACTCTGGTGATGCCTCCTCCGGGGCGACGCAAGATGGGACGGGGCGCCCGGTCAATCCCGAAGGCACGCTCCAGCCGAAACGATCGCAAGGTATGGCTGTACACCGTCCCGGTCGTCCTCGTCTTCGCATTCGTCTTCATCGGTCCTCTGTTCTACACGGCATGGACCGCGCTGCACGAGACGAAGTACTACTCGATCGGAAAGTTCTCCGGCCTCAAGTCCTTCACGACGCTGTTCTCCGACCCGAGCCTTCCGGCGCAGATCGGCACGACTCTCGTGTTCTCGCTGGGCGCGTTGGTGATCGCGCTTCCTGCGGGGTTGCTGTCGGCGATCGTCCTGAACAACATTCATCGGTTCAAGCGCACGGTGCGCAGTCTGTTCCTCCTGCCGTGGCTGATGTCGCAGGCTACCGCCGGCACGATCTGGCTGTGGTTTCTCAACCCGAACTTCGGCCCCGCGTCCGCGATCACCACCTCACTGGGGTGGGGACGCACAGACGTGTTCTCCTCCCCGACCGTCGCGCTGATCGCGGTGACTCTGATCACGGCGTGGTGGTCGTACCCTCAGGCGATGCTGCTGTTCCTCGGGGCTCTGCAGACTATCCCCGAAGAACTTCGCGAGAGCCTGCGGGTGGATGGTGGCGGGATCTGGCGCGGCTTCGTGAGCATCACGCTGCCGTATCTGCGGAACACGATCGTCTCGGTCATCATCGTGCTTCTCATGCTGTACGTGCAGATGGTCACCATCATCCTCGTCACCACGCGCGGCGGGCCCCTGAACGCCACGGAGACGCTTTCGATGCGCGTCTTCAACCAGACCTTCGTCGACTTCGACCTGTCCGGTGCGTCCGCCACGGCGATCCTCCTCTTCGCCGTGAACATCGTGCTCACGCTCGTCGCCATTCGTTTCCGCCGAAAGGAAGCACTATGAACGTCGCAACGGCGAGACGCCGCCGGCTCGGCAAGCTGCTCCGAGCTGTGCCCGCCTGGATCTACATCGTCCTGTCCGCGGCCATTGTGCTCCCGCCCGTGGCGTGGATTCTCTCCACCGCGCTCAAGCTCGATGAGGACACGATCAAGTTTCCCCCGGTGTGGATCCCGAACCCGATCAATTTCGACACCTTCGGCAGGATCTACACCACGACGAACGTGCGATTCTTCGTGAACTCGCTCATCTACGCGGGCGGTTCTATCGTCCTGGCCCTGGCGATCTGCATCCCCGCCGCGTACGTGGCGACCCGATACCGAGGGCGGCGCATGGAAGCCGTGATGACCGGCATCCTCGTGTTTTCGATGGTTCCGGCGATCGTTGTGTTCATCGCGTTGTACTCGATGTTCGTCAAGACGGCGCTGATCAACACCTACCCCATGCTGATCGTCGTGTACACGGCGATCATCAGCGGCCAGACGATCCTGTTCCTGCGGAATTTCATCGAGAACATCCCCGTCGAGATCGAGGAGGCGGCTGCCATCGACGGCTGCTCCCGGCTGCAGATTCTCTGGCGGATCGTGATCCCTCTCATCCGGCCCGGGATCGCCGCGATCGCCATCTTCATCTTCGTTTTCGTGTGGAACGACTTCCTGGTGGGAACGGTGCTGGCGACCACCGAGGACATGAAGACGGTGCAGAACGGGATCGTCCGGTACATCACAACGGGATTCGGCAACTTCTGGGGCCTCTTCTCCGCCTTCGTGATCTTCGCCTTCATTCCGGTGCTGGCGGTGTTCGCGGCGTTCCAGCGGTGGTTCATCGCCGGATTGACCTCCGGGGGCGTCAAGGGATGAGCACGCCTGCTCGGGTTGCGGTGATCGGTGCGGCTGGCTGGGCCGGGCGCCGCCACGCACGCGCGTTCCGGGACATCGGTGCCGACGTCGCCGTCGTCATCGATCCCAGCCCTGCCGTGCACGAGCTTGCACGAGAGCTCGGCGCGACGGTCATCGAATCTCACGTCGACCTGCGTCCCGACAACATCGACCTGGTGGTCGTGTCGCTGCCCACGAGCGTGCAGCCGGGCGTGACGGCGGACCTGCTTCGGCGCGGGTTCCGAGTGCTGGTGGAGAAGCCGCTCGGGTCATCCTCGAAGAACGCAGCGGAACTCGGCGCGATCGATGACATCGACGATGCTCTCATGGTCGGATACACGCTTCACCATCACCCGATCGCAGGTCCCCTCGCGGAGTGGATCTCCGAGTCCACGGTGATCAGCATCAGTGTCCGATCCGCCGCCAGGAAACTGACGCTCGACTCCTGGCGTGTGGCACCCCAGGAAGGCGGTGTCATCGTCGTGAACGGAATCCATGCGATCGAGTATGTGGCATCGTGCTTCCCCGGCGACGTGACCGTTCGCAGTTCGTACAGAAGTGACCAGCTGCACAACGCTTCCGTGTCCGACTACGCCGCGGCATCCTTGACCTTCGGCGACGGAGGTCCACTGTTCCGGCTGGAGACGTATTGGAACCCGTGGAATCACTCCGCGGGGCTGAACGGCGACGACTGGGCCTTCGAGGTGGACGTCGTCGCTCATGAGGGGCGCCGGCTCTGGTCGAACTGGGCTCTCCACGAGTGGAACCGTCACGGGTCCGAGTCGGTGAAACACTATCCCGAGGTCGATCTCTTTCTCGAGCAGGCGAAGCGTGCGATCGATTTCGCGCGGGGCGAGAAGCCTCTCGTGGGCTACCGGCAGGCACTGCGGGCGACCGAGATCGCGGACAAGATTCTTCTGGAACTGGAGTGAGCATCCGAGCGGTCCCGGCGAGTCCGGCCGACCGATCTCCCTCGGTCTGGCTGCACCCGGTGGCGCTACGCTCTTCGTCGCCGGCATCGCTTCGGCGATGTGACCACTCCGGGAGCGCGAGGTGTCGGCGACGATCCTTGGTCGACTCAGCCTTCCGCAACCAGTAGCGAAGGCGCGCCAGCGGCTCCGCCCGGGACGAGCCGTCGGAGGTTGTCCTCGCTGAGTGCGTACTCTGTGGCCATGATGCCGGCTCCGATCAGAGCCGCCCGCACTGGCTCGAGCGACCGAACGATGGCGAGGCCTTCGGTCGCGAAAGGTGTCGCTTTCTGATAAACGACTTCGCGGATGCCGGCGACCAGATGGTTGCCGGCAGTGGTGAGTCTTCCGCCGATGGCGATCGTCGCGGGATTGAAGAAGCTGATGCAGGTCGTCAAAACTTCGCCGATGTCGTTCCCCGCGCGACGAACGGCCGCGATCGCTTCGAGGTTTCCGCTGAGCGCAAGCTCGACGACGTCGTCCACAGTCGTCGCTGGCAGCCCTTGGGCGGACAGGGAGGCAGCGATCGCGGGTCCGCTCGCCACCGCGACGAGACATCCGCGCCTGCCGCAGATGCACGGCACGTCGGCTTCCCGAGGGACGGGGATGTGGCCGATGGCGCCGGCCGCGCCCTTAGCGCCTCGGAAGAGGGTGCCGTTGCTGATGATGCCTGCACCAATGCCTGTGGACGCCTCCACGGCGATCATCTCGCCGGCGTCCGGTCGCAACGCGTGTTCCCCCAATGCCATGAGGTTGGCGTCGTTGTCGACGAGCACAGGAACCGCGAAGTACTTCGCCAAGTGTCCAGGCACGTCGAAGTGATCCCACTCAGGCAGATTGGTCGAGTTGAAAGGCCGACCCTCTTCATGGAACACCGGAAGTGCGATGCCGACGCCGACGGCGGCGATTCGCCAGCCCGCGTGATCGCTTTCCTTCAAGAGGGTGGACGACGCTGCAGCTGCCGCATCGAGGACCACTTCCGGCCCGTCCGCCATCTCGGCGGGGAAGGCCGCTTCAGCGATGATCTGACCCGAGAGGTTGAGAAGCGCGACCAGATTGTGAGATCGACCGATGTCTATCGCGATCGTCCCCCAGGACACCGGCTCGAACGAGACGCGGGCCGAAGGCCGTCCAGCAGCCGCGGAGGGAATCGTCGGCGCCGACACCGCAAGCCCCGCAGCGATCAGCTCTTCGAGCCGAAGAGCCACGGTCGAACGAGCGCGCCCGGTCAGCTCTGATAGCTCGCTCAGCGTGAAAGAGCGATCGCCCAGTCCCCGACCGAAGCTGAACAGGTCGATCGCATCGAACGAGCCCAACGGCTTACTCTCTCGTGCCATGTCACCATTACACCACCTCGGCCACCTCTTCGGTCGAGCATTGCGCTATCAACTCCTGTCCACGACGAATAGATGGCGATTTTCGATGTAACTGCAAAGACTGAGGATGCGCATGGTCGGGGTGTGCGATGGCCGCAACGACGCTCCGCGGTCGTCGGCCAATCAACCCCTTGACACCCCGCTCCATCCGTCGTAACGTACAACCAAATGGTTGTACGAAATGAACTCAGCGATGAACAGATCGACCGTGTGTTCCAGGCCCTCGCGGCGAGCACGCGGCGCGACATCCTGCGCCGCACGCTCGTTCAAGAGCAGTCTGTGTCTGTGCTCGCCCGCGACTACGACATGTCGTTCGCCGCGGTGCAGAAGCACGTCGCGGTGCTCGAGGCCGCGGAGCTCATCGTCAAGCGCGCCGAGGGACGCGAGCGGCTCGTCCGCGCGAACCCCGAGATGATCGCGCGCGCACGGGCGCTGCTGGCCCGCTATGAGGAGCTGTGGCGCAGCCGCATCTCCCGCCTCGACGACCTGCTCGCCGAGGACCCCGAAACCGACTCCGACACCGATCCCGGATCCGCGCCGCGCGGATCCACCACCCCACGACCGAAAGAAGGAGCGTGACATGCCTGTCACCGACGTGATCACCGATCCCGAGAACCTGACCCTGACCATCCACGCCGACTTCGCCGCCCCGGTGGAGCGCGTGTGGGCCGCGTATTCCGACCCGCGCCAGCTCGAGCGCTTCTGGGGCCCTCCGGGCTGGCCGGCGACCTTCACCGCGTTCGACCACACGGTCGGCGGCCTCGCGCAGTACCGGCTGACCGGTCCGCGCGGCGAGAAGTCGTCCGGACGGTGGGAGTTCACCCGGATCGAGGCGCCGACGCTGTTCGAGGTGCTCGACTCGTTCGTCGACGACGCCGGCCAGCCCATGGAGGGCTTCCCGGCGATGCGGATGACGCTCGAGTTCTCGCCGACCGCCGAGGGCACCCGCATGGTCGGCACCAGCCACTTCGACTCCGCCGAGGCGCTCGAGCAGGTCGTCGCCATGGGCGTGATCGAGGGCACCAAGATGGCCATGAGCCAGCTCGACACGGTGCTGCAGGATCTGCGCGCCTACGCCCAGGGCAAGGGCACCCGGCTGGAGCTGCTCGATGACACGCACGTGCGGATCACCCGGCTCGTCGAGGGCCCGCGCGAGCTGGTCTGGCGGGCGCACAACGAGCCCGAGCTGATCCGGCAGTGGATGCTCGGCCCCGACGGGTGGGAGATGACCGAGTGCGTTGCCGCCGTCGCGGTCGGCGACACGTACCGGAACTCGTGGGCTCCGGTCGGCGACACCCCCGGCCAAGCGTTCGGGTTCGAGGGCGAGGCGCTGATCATCGACGCCCCGCGCCGCGCCGTCACGACGGAGCGCATGCAGGGCACCGACGGTCCGACGACGCTGAACGATCTGAACCTCTATGAGGAGGACGGCGCGACCCTGGTCACCGTGCTCATCGAGTACCCGGATCTCGCCACGCGCGATATGATCCTCGCCACTGGAATGGTCGATGGCATGGAGGCCTCGTTCCGGCGGCTGGAGGCAGCCGTCCTGGTCTGAGGATCCGCACGGCGCATCCCGGTCGTCCGCAGGCGCACTGCCCGGGCGGCCGGGATGTCCCTCGTCTCGGGAGTGATCGGCCGGGCCCGATCAGCCGGCTGCGGGGCGGCCTGGACGCGATATGTCGCCGGGAGCAGCGCTGATACCGTCAAGGGGTGTCCAGCATCGTGGTGAAGATCCTCCTCGTGCTGTCGGTGCTGATCCTGGTGGCGGCTGCGGTGGCGCGGCTGCGCGGACGTCCGAACCGGTCGACACAGCACCCGGAACGCCAGCGCATGCCGCGGCTCGTGCCGATCGTCGGCGCGTTGCTGCTCGCTGCGGGGGTGTTGCTCGGCCTCTCCGCGTTCACCGCGGAGGACCGTCTGGACATGCTCTGGCCGATGCGGATCGCGGCCGTGCTGATGGCTATCGCCGGCGTCGTGTTCCTGGTGATGTACCGCAACTTCTACGTCGCGCCGCGCGCGGATGAGATCGCGTTCCGCACCGTGTTCGGGCGAGAGCGGGTGATCGCGTACAGCGACCTCGTCGACTACGACGTGCACGGATCCGGTCTGCAGCTGATCCTGACACTCCGCGCCGCGAGCGGTCCGCGGCTGCGCCTGAACGTGCGGCTCTACGACATGTCGCCGTTCCTGCGGGCGGTGGAGTTTCGCCGGCACCACGGGCGCTGGCCGGTGCGCGGCGAAGCGCTGGGGCTTCCCGGATCCGGTCGGGTCGGCTGATACCGACGGTGCAGGGCGGCGGCTGATCCTGCCGGCGCTTGTGAACGCGGATCCTGCCGTCGCAGGGCGGTCGCGGATCCGCGGCATCGCGGGCGGTCGCGCGGGCGACGTCGGCGGGGCGTGATTCGATGGCGGCATGGACACGGCAGAGCGGCTGCGCGGCGAGACCCGCACGGTGTGGGCAACCGCGCTCTGCTTCGCGCTCGGAACGGGTGCCGGGTTCTTGCTGTTGCAGGGTCCTCCCCGGCCGCTCACCGGTCCGGGATCGCTGAGCGCACCGGTCGCCGCGATCGCGGGGCTCATCGCCGCCGTGGCGTTCCTCGTCAGCACTGTTCAGCACCGGCGCGGAGAGACGGCTCCGATGCCGCGATGGCAGGCGGTGGTGTCCGACGTCTCGGCCGCCGCCCTGACCATCGCGTTCGCGGCGGTGTCGGGGCTTGGCGTGCTGCTCGCCGGTGTGGTTTTCGGTGCAGGCCTGCAGGGGTTCGCGTCGGGCGCGCTCGGCGGCGCCCTGATCGCGGGCGTCGCCGCCGCGGTCGCGGGGCGTTTCGCCTACACGGCCGGCGTGGATCTGCGTACGCGCGACCTCTCGGCGCTGCTGTTCGGCTTTCTCGCGATCGGCACGCTGTTCGCGATGGCGACCGCGGCGGATCCGCATTGGTGGCAGCTGAACTTCTCCCAGCTCGGACTCGGCGGCCACGGGTGGGCGTTCAACGGCACGCTTGTCGTCGCGGGCCTGCTGTTCGCGACCATCGGCTCCTACATCGGCCGCGACCTGCACCGGCTGCTCGGCGACGGCGCGCTGCGGCGGATCGCGGTCGTGGTCGTGCTGTGGGCGGCGACCGGGATCGCGCTCGCCGTCGTCGGATTCGTGCCGATCGAGGTGAATCGGCCCGCGCACTGGATCGCCGCGATCGGCACGCTCGTCCTGTTCGCGGCCGCGGCCCTGGTCACGCTGCTCACCCTGCCGGGACCGCCCCGGGCGCTCGTCATCGCCACGATCGGACTCGGGATCCTGCTCGCGGGGGCGATCGTGCTGCACATCCCGGTGCGCCTGTACTCCGCGGCGGGTCTCGAGGCGATCGCCGTCGGGCTCGGCCTGGTCTGGATGACCACGCTCGTGCGGGTGCTCGCCGTGCTCGTCCCCGACATCTCGCGGCCCTCCGCCCGCGCGACGCTCAGCTCGCTCTGAACGCACAGGGATCCATCGCGTCACGGACGGGCGCACAATGGACGCATGGGCATGTTCACGCAGAAGCCGGAAGAGCCGAGCGAGTGGGCCGCGCTGCCCGGAGAGCTGTTCGACCGCGACGAGGCGGATCTGCTTCCGGAGGCGCCGACGGCGGATCCGTTCGGACTCGGGATCGGAGCGACGTCCGCTGCGAGCATCGCGGTGCCGGTGACGGGCGTGATCGGATCCGGATCCCTCGCGGCGGAGCCGATCGTGGTGCCTGTCCCGGAGAGCGTGCCTGTCCCGGACACCGAGGACGACGGCTCGGGCACCAAGGGTTGAATTCGAGGGGCGACTCGCGGCAGCTACCGATCGGCGCCCGTGTCCGCGCCGGCCGCGCGTACGGCGTCGACGAGGTCCCGCCAGGGACCCTGCAGGTGCTCCTCGGGGATGATCTGCTCGTGACGCACCCGCCGGACGTGCGCCTCGATCCGCCAGACGAAGCGATCCGCCCCGGTTCCGGCGGCAGGCTCGTCGTCCCACGGGCAACGATCGACGAGCGCCATCCAATGCTGCGCCTCGCCGTCGGCGGGCTCGACGCTCCAGCGCCGGGTCATGCCGGCGATCCCCCCGCTGCGTGCGACGAGGATCAGAACGCCCTCGGCCTCGGCATCACCTGCGACGGCCTCGGCGGACTCCGGATCGACCGGGGCGCCCCGGGGACGACCGGCCGGGGCGCCGACGGGCCGATCAGCGTGCGGAGCGTCCATCACCGGCAGCCTTGATCACGCCGACCGTCGTCCAGGCTGCACGGGCGGCGGCGCCCGTGGACCGGCTGACCTTGTCCGCCTCGGCGATCGTCGCCGCCGCGAACTGCGCGAACGTCGCCGACGACGGCAAACCGGATGACAGCGTGCGATACCAGACCGATCCCGCCGTCTCCCAGGCCCGGCCGCCGAGCGCCACGGCGAACAGCGCGAACGCCCGGTTCGGGATGCCGGAGTTCATGTGCACTCCGCCGTTGTCGTCGGTGGTCTGCACGTAGCCGCTCATGTCGGCAGGCTGCGGGTCTTTGCCGAGCTCGGCGTCGTCGTAGGCTGTGCCGGGGTGCAGCATCGAGCGCAGCGCCTTGCCATGCACCGCGGGGGTGAAGATGCCCGCGCCGATCAGCCACGTCGCCTGATCCGCGGTCTGACCGAGCAGATGCTGCTCAGTCAGTGCGCCGAACACGTCTGCGCAGGACTCGTTCAGGGCGCCCGGCTGGCCCTGGTAGTCCAGGCCGGCCGTGTGCTGGATGACGCCGTGCCCCAGCTCGTGGCCGATCACGGTGGTCGAGGCGGTGAAGTTCTGGAACACCTGCCCGTCGCCGTCGCCGAACACCATGCGTGAGCCGTTCCAGAACGCATTGTCGTAGCCGGATCCGTAATGCACGGTCGCGTCGAGCGGCGAGCCGTTGCCGTCGATCGAGTTGCGCTGGAACGCGTCGAGCAGCATCTCGAACGTCGCGCCGAGACCGTCATACGCCTGGTTGACGGCGACGTCGGCGACGGCCGGGCCGTCTTCGGTGCGCACCACGGAGCCGGGGAGGTTCTCGGTGCCGTGCGCGTCGCTGATCGTGCGGTTCGGTGCCGCCTCGACCGTGGCGACCAGCGCGCCGTTCTCGTCGATGGAGAGCTGCAGCTGGGCGCGGTGCTCGGACGGCGGAGTGCCGATCAGCGTCTGCCGCGCGGATGCCGCCGCCTCGGGATACCGCCCGGATTTCGCGAGCTTCGAGAGCAGGTAGGACGGGATGATCGAGTCATGGATCCGGCCGTGAACGGCTCGGTCGTCGTGCTCGTGGATGGTCATGATTCCTCCGATCCGCGTCCCCTGGTCTCCGACGATACGCCGGGGGGCCGACACCGGCGTCAGAACCGCGGATCCGGGATGGGCAGTTCTCCCCATCCCGCTTGCGCTCGCGATCGCATAGCTTGGGGCGCGGTCAAGGTTCAGGGGGTAGGACGTGAGTGGACGGCTCGAGTCGGGAAACAGGGCGAGGCGCCTGCTGCGCCGAAGCGCGCGGTCCGGTGTGGCCGTGGCGCTCGCGAGCCTGTTGCTCGTCGGTTGCACGGGAGAGCCGGCGCCGACGGCCACCTCGAGGCACACCGTGCCGCCACGACCGGACCCACTGACGTCGGAGCAGGTGCGCACCGTTGACGCGTGCGGGCTGATCTCGGCGTACGCGCTGCAGCGGGTCTTCTTCCATGACGGGCCTGGAGACCTGCAGGTCGGCATCGCGGCGGACGTCTCCGGCTGCGAGATCTTCGTCCCGGAGGCGGGCGTCGAGCTGTCCACCCCGACGTATCGGATCTCGCTGACGGACTGGCCGACGGCGGAGCAGTGGCCCGAGGTGACGGGCGGCGAACGGACCTCGCGCGAGGGCGGAGGGTGGCTCGTCGTCGGTCCCCCCAGCGATGCGCAGGAGGTGTTCGGATACACCGCACGGGGCTTCGGGTACAGGGTCCTCGCGCTCAAGCCCGCTCCCGGTGATCTCGACGTCCGCCGGGAACGGGCGATCATGTCGATGCTCCTCCAGGAGGCGTCGCGGGGATCCCTTCCGACCATCCCGTGGACCGGCGGCAACCTGCTCTCCCGTGACATCTGCGCAGCGGCGAAGACGGCCGGGCTCGCGCAGACCCTGGGGCTGACGGATCCGAAGTCGCGGCCGGTCGTCGCCGCGTCGCCCGACGCTCGCGCCTGTGCAGAGAAGGCGACGGGGAGCAACGACTCGCGGTTCCAGGTGAGCGCCGGTCTCGTGGGTGGACTCGACACAGGCGGTGGAGCCGAGGCCGAGACCATCGCCGGGCACGCGGCGGTTCAGAAGCAGGATGGCCCGATCTGCCGCGTGACGATCGAGTTCCCCGGGGATCAGGCGCTCGAGACGCGGTTCACCGAGGGCGGCGCCCGCACCACCGCGCTGACCGTGATCGCGCAGCGGCCGTGCGCCGAGGTCGTCGCGGCCGCTGGACCGCTCGTCGAGGAGCTCGACCGGGCGGCCTGACGCCTACAGCCGAGTCACGGCCGTCACGGCGACGACCGCTTCGCCCGCGTCGTCTGAGGCGTCGAGGTCGACCATTGCGGAGATCCGCCAGTCGTGATCGCCCGCCGGATCGTCGATGATCTGGTGCACCGCCCAGGCGCGCGCGGGGCGCTCGTGATCGGGCCCGCCGGTCTCGTCGATGATGAGCAGCGCCGCGCTGCGCGCATCCGCCCCGGTGCTGATCTCATCATGCTCTGCGAAGTATGCGTCCAGCGCGGTGTCCCAGGCATCGGCCCCGAACTCCGGGTCGAGTGCGGCGAGCCCGTCGAGATCCTCCCGCGCGGCGAGCTGCACGCGCCGGAACAGCTCGTTGCGGACGAGGATCCGGAACGCGCGCACGTTGGTGGTGAGCCGCTTCGGCGCCGGCGGGACGACGGGTTCGTCGGAGTGCGAGGTGGGGTGGCCGGCGATCAGCTCCTCCCACTCGTCCAGCAGCGACGAGTCGACCTGGCGGACCAGTTCGCCGAGCCATTCGATGAGGTCGCGCAGTTCCTCGGTCTTCAGGTGCTCGGGGATGGTCTGCGAGGCGGCCCGGTAGGCGTCGGAGAGGTAGCGCAGCACGACGCCCTCGGAGCGGGCGACCTTGTACTGCGCGACATATTCCCCGAACGACATGGCTCGCTCGTACATGTCGCGCACGACCGATTTGGGGTGCAGCGCGAAGTCGCGGATCCACGGCTGGGCGGCGCTGAACGTCTCGAACGCGGCGGTGAGCAGCTCGTCGAGCGGTTTCGGGTAGGTGATCTCCTCGAGCGCCTCCATGCGCTCGTCGTACTCCATGCCCTCGCGCTTCATCGCGGCCACGGCCTCACCGCGGGCCGCGAACTCCTGCTGACTGAGGATCGCCCGCGGATCGTCGAGCGTCGCTTCCACGATGGACAGCATGTCGAGCGCGAAGGATCCGGTCCCGACGGTTACGGCGGTCCCTGCGCTGCCTTCGGTCCCTGAGCCTGTCGAAGGGTCCGGATCGAGCAGCTCGAACGCCGCCAGCGCGAACGGCGAAAGCGGCTGGTTCAGCGCGAAGTTCGGCTGGAGGTCGACGGTGAGATGGATCCCGCCATCCGGATCCTGCTCCACGATGCCAGACTCGCGCAGGGTGCGATAGATCCCCAGTGCCCGCAGTGCGAGGATCCGCTGCTTCGCCCGCGGTTCGTGGTTGTCGTATACCAGCGAACGCATATTGGCGAAGACGTCGCCGCCGCGGCCGATCACATTGAGCATCATCGCGCTGGTGATCTGCATGTGCGAGGTCAGCGTCTCGGGTTCGGCGGCGATGAGCTTCTGGAACGACGGCTCGCCCCACGACACGAACCCGTCCGGCGCCTTCTTCCGGACGATCTTGCGCTTCTTCTTCGGGTCGTCTCCGGCCTTGCGCACCGCGGCGATGTTCTCACTCTCGTGCTCCGGCGCCTGCGCGACGACGGTGCCGGCGGTGTCGAAGCCGGCGCGGCCCGCGCGGCCGGCGATCTGATGGAACTCGCGGGCGTTGAGCTGACGCATCCGGGTGCCGTCGAACTTGGTCAGCGCGGTGAGCAGCACCGTGCGGATCGGCACGTTGATGCCGACGCCCAGCGTGTCGGTGCCGCAGATCACGCGCAGCAGTCCGCGCTGCGCGAGCTGTTCGACGAGGCGACGATACTTCGGCAGCATGCCGGCATGGTGCACGCCGATGCCGAGGCGCAGCAGCCGCGACAGTGTCTTGCCGAACGAGGTCGTGAACCGGAAGCCGCCGATGAGCTCGGCGATCTCGTCGCGCTGCTCGCGGGTGGCGACCTTCGCGCTGGCGAGCGCCTGGGCGCGCTCCATCGCCGCGGCCTGGGAGAAGTGCACGACGTAGACCGGGGCGCGGTCGGTGTGCAGCAGATCGTCGATCGTCTCGTGGATCGGCGTGGTCTCGTACAGGAAGTGCAGCGGGACGGGCCGCTCAACGCCCGTGACGACCGCCGTCTCGCGGCCGGTGCGGCGGGTGAGGTCCTCGGCGAGGGCGGTGACGTCGCCGAGCGTCGCCGACATGAGCACGAACTGCGCCTGCGGCAGCAGGAGCAGCGGCACCTGCCAGGCCCAGCCGCGATCCGGGTCGCCGTAGAAGTGGAACTCGTCCATCACGACCTGGCCGACGTCGGCGTCAGGGCCTTGGCGCAGCGCGAGATTCGCCAGGATCTCGGCTGTGCAGCACACGATCGGCGCATCGGCGTTCACGGCGGAGTCGCCGGTCACCATACCCACGTTCTCCGCCCCGAACACGTCGACGAGGCTGAAGAACTTCTCGCTGACCAGTGCTTTGATCGGCGCCGTGTAATACGTGCGGCGCCCGTCGGCGAGGGCGGCGTAGTGCGCGGCGACCGCGACCAGCGACTTCCCGGTCCCAGTCGGCGTGGACAGGATCAGGTTCTGCCCCGAGACGATCTCGATGACAGCCTCATCCTGGGCGGGATAGAGCGAGATGCCCGTCGACTCGGCCCACTCGACGAACGCGAGGTAGACCGCATCGGGATCCGGATCCCCCGAGGCCGGGCGGACGAGGGATGGATCCAGGCGCACAGACATGATGTGTCGATCATCCCACCCGCCGTCCGGGGGCCGGGACGCGTCGCCGCCCCCTGGCGTCCGATGGGCCGCTGGGGTCAGGCCTTCTTGACGACGCTGGACTTCAGCAGCATGGCGCCGAAGCCGTCGACCTTGCAGTCGATGTCGTGACCGTTGACCGGATCGATCAGGCGGATGCCGCGCACTTTGGTGCCGGCCTTGATCCCGGACGGCGATCCCTTCACCTTGATCGACGTCGTCACGACCACCGTGTCACCGTCGGCGAGGACGTTTCCCACCGCGTCCTTCACGACATGCGTCACGTCGGCGGTGGGCTCTTCTGCGTCACGCGACCACTCGTGTCCGCACATCGGGCAGGCCAGGAGCGCGCCCAGCTCGTAGGCGTGCTCGCTCGAGCATTCGGGACAGAGAGGGAACAAGTCGGGCATGCCCGCAGTCTAGCCGATATGATGAATCCATCACATCGTTAATCCGCGCCTCTCGGCGTGGGGGCCGAGGAGAGGAGCGCGGATGCTCAGCGACCCGAATCGTCCGCTGTACGAGGTCAAGGCGGGCCTGTTCAAGGGGCTCGCGCACCCGATCCGGATCCGGATCCTCGAGGTGCTCTCGACCGCCCCGGAGGCCTCGGTCTCCGAACTCCTCGCGGCCACCGACCTCGAGGCCTCGCATCTCTCGCAGCATCTCGCGGTGCTGCGTGGCAACCGTCTCGTGCTCTCCGAGCGGCGCGGCAGCCTCGTCTACTACCGCCTCGCGTATCCGCAGGTCGCCGACCTGCTCCGCGTCGCCCGCGCCCTGCTCGGCGAGATTCTGCAGACCACGCAGCAGCAGCTCGTCGAGCAGATCGGGTTGCCGGCGATCGGCGACGCGATCGGCGACGCCGTCGGCACCCCGTGATGACCATGCCCGCCCGGACCGGCCGTGCCCGCGGTCGCAGGGGAGCCGGGATCCTCTCCCTGCTGCCCTCGGCGGCCGACTACCGCGCACTGCCGCGCACCTGGCGCGGCGACCTGCTCGCCGGCGTCACCGCCGGCATCGTCGCGCTGCCGCTCGCCCTCGCGTTCGGCGTCAGTTCGGGCGCGGGCGCGGAGAGCGGTCTCATCACCGCGATCATCGCCGGCGTCGTGGCGGCGGTCTTCGGCGGATCCAACGTGCAGGTGTCCGGCCCGACGGGCGCGATGGTCGTCGTGCTCGCGCCGATCATCGCCGCGCACGGCAGAGGAGCCCTCGCGCTGGTCTGCCTGTTCGCCGGGCTCATCGTGCTGGCTGCGGGCGTGCTGCGCCTGGGCCGCACGGTCTCGTACATCCCCTGGCCGGTCATCGAGGGGTTCACGCTCGGGATCGCCGTGATCATCTTCCTGCAGCAGGTCCCCACCGCGACCGGATCCCACGGGCACAGCACGAATGCCGCCGTCGCCGCCGTCGAGACGCTGCGTGCGGCGCAGTGGCCGAAGCTCGGCTGGTCGCTGCTGCTCGTGGCGATCGTCGTCGTGGTGATGCTGCTGTCACTGCGCATCCATCCGCGGTTCCCCGGGTCCCTCGTCGCGATCGCGATCGCCGCGGTGGTGGCCGCCGTGTCCGGGATGCCGGTGGACACGATCGGCCGGCTTCCTCCCGGCCTGCCCGCTCCCGTGCTGCCCTCGTTCGACCTCGCCACGGTCTCGGCGCTGATCGGGCCGGCGGTCGCCGTGGCGGCTCTTGCGGCGATCGAGTCGCTGCTGTCCGCCCGGGTCGCCGCGACGCTCGCCGACACCGGCCCCTACGACGCCGATCGCGAGCTCGTCGGGCAGGGGCTGGCCTCGGTCGCCGCGGGACTGTTCGGCGGCATGCCGGCCACGGGCGCGATCGCCCGCACGGCGGTGGGTGTGCGGGCCGGAGCGCGCACGCGGGTCGCCGCGATCGTGCACGGCGTACTGCTGCTGCTCATCGTGCTCGTCGGATCCGCCGTCGTCTCGCGGATCCCCCTCGCCGCGCTCGCCGGGGTGCTCATGGTGACCGCGTGCCGGATGATCGCGCCCCGCACAGTGCGCACGATCCTGCGCGCCTCGCGCTCCGACGCGGTCGTGTTCTGCCTCACCGCGATCGTCACGGTCAGCGTCGACCTCATCTACGCGGTGCTCATCGGACTGCTCGTGGCCGGCTTCTTCGCGCTGAGGCAGATGGCTCGCACGAGCGGTGTGCATCGGGAGGAGCTTCCCGGCGCCGCGCAGCCCGGAGACGAGCGGATCGCGGTGTTCCGCCTCGAGGGCGCGCTCTTCTTCGGGGCCGCCGAGCGCACTCTCGAACGTGTCGCCGGTCTGCGCGATGTCGAGGTCGTGATCCTGCGGATGTCGCAGCTGCAGCTGCTCGATGCGACCGGCGCGCAGGTGATCACGGAGCTCATCGCGTCCCTCGAGCGACGTGGCATCACCGTGCTCGTGAAGGGGATCCGCCCCGACCACCGCGGGATCGCCGAACGTGTCGGAGTGATCGCCTCGCTGCGACACCGGAATCATCTGTTCGAGGACCTCGGATCCGCCGTCGCGCACGCCCGCAGTCACGTCGTGCGCGGCCCGGGAGTGCTCTGACAGCACTGTCGGGTGCCGTCGTGGCACGTGTAGGGGCACGAGGGGGCGCGGACGCTGCGCGACCGGACGCCGCGGGCGCGGCGAGGCGAGGCGACGCGGCGCGCACGGGGCGCCACGCGCAGCTCAGCCCTGCCGGCGCACCATCTCCGCGATCCACAGCGGCGCGAACGGCGATGTGCAGTTCGGCGGGGTGGGGTAGTCGGCGAGCACCTGCAGTCGCTCGCCGATCGCGATCGCGCGGTCGCGCAGGGCGGCGTGGTGGATGCCGATCTGCGCGAGCGTCTCGTTCATCGCCCATTGCTCACGGGCCGGAGCGTCGGAGAGTTCGCGTTCGATCCGGTCCAGCAGCGCGTCCAGGTCGAGCCCGTCGGCGCTCTTCGTGACACGGGCGGTGGTCAGCGACCACGCCGCGGCGCGGGCGTCGGGATCCGGATCCTCGAACCAGAGCTCGCGCAGCTCCTCGGCGTGCGGCGACTTCTTCACCAGATACGCGACGAGCCAGTCGTGCGCATTGGAGCTGAGGGTCGAACGCACCATCGCGTCGAGCCGGTCGGCGGAGAGCACGCGAGGTTTGGCGACGAGGATCCCGAGCAGCTGGCCCGCGACGTCCCCGGAATCCCACAGCTCGTCGGCCAGGGCGGGATCCGTCCCGGTCGCCTTGGCCAGGCCGCGCAGCTTCGACAGGTTCACCCCGTGCGGGTCGCCGTGCCGCTCGTTGACGGCGCGCGCCCTCGGATCCTCCAGCGCCGCGAGGGCGGCGAGAGCATCGGGGAGCATGGTCGACATGCCGCCAGCCTACGGTGTGTCGAACTCAGTCGATCCGGGGCCGATTCGGGCCGGAACCGGACATGCACGACCGAATCGACTGAGTTCGGAACCGGCCCTCATCGGCATTCCCGGCGCAGCCCGGCTGTGCGAGACAATGGTGACGCAAACATCGCGCCGCACCATCCCGGGAGAGCCATGACCGAGACTCCGAGCCCCGCGCTCACCTATGCCGATGGCGCCCTGTTTCGGCACGGGCGGCCGTTCCGGATGCTGTCCGGCGCGGTGCACTACTTCCGGATCCACCCGGACCAGTGGGAGGATCGTCTGCGCCGGCTGGCCGCGATGGGCGCGAACACCGTAGACACGTACATCCCGTGGAACTTCCACGAGCGCGTCGAGGGCTCCGCCGACTTCACCGGATGGCGCGACGCGGAGCGGTTCATCCGGCTCGCGGGCCAGATCGGCCTGGACGTGTTCGTGCGTCCCAGTCCGTACATCTGCGCGGAGTGGTCGAACGGCGGGATCCCGTTCTGGCTGAGCGGACGCGCGCGCGCCCTGCGCACGAGCGATCCCGTCTTCCTCACCGCCGTCGACGCCTGGTACGACGCCCTGATCCCGCGGCTTGCCGCTCTGCAGACCGCGCACGGCGGGCCGATCACCGCGGTGCAGGTCGAGAACGAGTACGGATCCTTCGGCAGCGACCACGACTACCTCCTGCACCTGCGCGACGGCCTGCGCTCCCGCGGCATCGTCGAGCTGCTCACCACCGCCGACGGCACGACCGCCGACATGGTGCGCAACGGCAGCGTCGCAGGCGCGATGGGTTCGTTCACGTTCGGCACCGGCGTCGCCGAGGCCGCGCGGCTGCGCGTGCCGGATCAGCCTCTGCTCTGCGCCGAACTGTGGGGAGGCTGGTTCGACCACTGGGGCGAACAGCACCATGTGCGCTCGGCCGCGAGCATGATCGGCACCGTCGAAGAGTTGCTCTCCCCGCGAGATCCGCAGCAGTCGGGCGGATCCGTCAGCCTCTACATGGCGCACGGTGGCACGAACTTCGGCCTCTGGGCCGGGGCAAATCACGACGGCGTGCTGCAGCCGACCGTCACGAGCTACGACTCCGATGCCCCGATCGGCGAGGACGGAACGCTCAACGACAAGTTCCACGCCCTGCGCGCCGTGTTCGCGCCGTTCCACGACGGCGACCTGCCGCCGATCCCCGAGCAGCCGCGCCGGCAGGCTGCCGCGTCCGCGCCGCTGACCCGGGTCGCGACGCTGCTGGACGTGGTGCGTGCCGTGCCCGCCGGCGTCACGGCGCCGATGCCCCTCACGTTCGAGCAGGTCGGCGCCGAGGACGGGCTCGTCGCCTACGAGGCGCGCATCGACTTCGCTCCGGGCGCCGCGCTGACCGTCGATGTGCTGCACGACCGCGCGGTCGTCTTTCTCGACGGCGTAAAGCTGGGCGTGCTGGAGCGCGACGCCGAGCGGTCGCTCGCCCTGCCCGCCCTGCGACCGGATCAGGGATCGGATGGATCCGGTCTGCTCACCCTGATCGTGGAGAGTCAGGGGCGCATCAACTACGGCCCGCACACCGGCGAGGGCAAGGGGATCATGGCGGGCGTGCGGATCGGCCGACGCTTCGCGCACGGCTGGACGCACCGCGTGATCCCGCAGGACGTGCCCGCGATCCCGGTGGGTGCCGACGCCGGTCTCGCCGAGGGCGCCGACGCCGACTCAGCCGCGGGTCTCGCCGAGGTCGTGTTCGACGTCGCCGACCCGGCCGACGCGTGGCTCGCCTTCCCGGGCGGCGTGAACGGTCTGGTCTGGCTGAACGGATTCCTGCTCGGCCGCTACCGCGCGGTCGGGCCGCAGGTGACGCTGTATGCGCCGGGTCCGCTGTGGGTCGAGGGGCGCAACGTGATCCGGATCCTCGACACCGACGCGCTCGGATCCGTGGTCGAGATCCGCGAGGAGCCCGACTTCGGCCCCCTTGAGGAGTTCATCGGATCCTGAGTGCGCGGCTCGGGCTTGCGCGGCTCGGGCGCCGGCGCGGCGGAACGCGCGCGCCGAGTGCACGGCGTACTGCCGAGTGCACTGGATCGTCGCGCGAATGACCCGTGCGCTCGGCGGGTTGCCGTCCACTCGGCAGCGGAACCATCCGCGCGGGTCTCGGATGGCCCGGATCCTGACATGCGCGGCGCGAGCGCCCCGGATCCGGTCAGTCCTCGTCGCGCAGTCCCGCGCGGATCCGGCGCAGATCCTCGGTGAGGGATCCGATCAGCACCCAGTGCCGTGACGAGGGCGGGCGGAGTTCGAGCGGCGAGGTGAGCGCCGGGATCGCGGACGTGAGGGCCTCGGGCTCGGGATCCACCTCCGCGAGCTGCACGGCCAGGCGCACGTCATGGCCCGCTCGGCGCAGCTGGTCGGCGATCGCGGCGACGGCGGGCTCCGCGGGCAGGGCGTCGTCGTACTGGTCGACGTAGGCGCGGGTCATGCCGATCACCTGCGTCACGATCGGGCCGAGCCGGTCGAGCAGCGCGCGCATGGCGGTGAGCTCGGCCCGATGGCGGGATCCGCTCGGGTTCAGGGTCAGCGACTCCTCGCCCGCGCTCAGCGACGCCGCCGCGGCGGTCGTCATCGGACGCAGCAGACGGGCCTCGAGCATCAGCTCCTGCAGGCGCGCAGAGCCCTGCGCCTCGCCGATCGCCTCGCCCAGCCGGTCCAGGCTCGCCGCGAGTTCGCCGCCGAGCAGCGCCAGATCGCGGCGGGCCGGGGCGACCAACACGGGCGGGACCACGGCGACGTTCACGACGAAGCCGATGGCCGCGCCGATCAGGGTCTCCAGGATCCGGTCCACCGCATAGTCGGGACTGGAGGATCCGAGAGCCAGCACGAGCATCGCCGAGATCGCGACCTGGTTCGCGGTGCCGGGGGTGGCCTTGAACGCCCACGCCACCACCATCGCCACCACGACCGCGAGCAGCACGACCCAGCTGAGCCCGCCGAGAGCCATGCTCAGCAGCACCGCGATCACGACGCCGGCGATCACGCCGATGCTGCGCTCCACGGCCTTCGCGAGCGACTGGTTCACGCTCGGCTGCACCACGAGCAGGGCGGCGATCGCGGCGAACACGGGCAGGTGCCCCGGCACCAGCCAGCCGGCGATCAGCCAGGCCGCGACGGTCGCCGCCGCCAACTTCGCCACCTGCAGGATCGGCGCCCGTCGAGCGGCACGGAGCGTGGCGAGGGGGCGCATGGCTCCACGGTAGTGCCCGGGCGCCCGGGCCAGGTTCCCGGGGATACGCCGCCGATGTGCAGGGCGGGCGCGCATTGTGCAGGGCCGAACTCGCCGAAAGGCGCGCTCACGTGGAGTTTCGCGGGTCGATCGGGTCGTCGGCCCTGCAGAACGCCGCGCCTCCCTGCACAATGGCCGGCAGCACCCCCGGACCGCCGCTTCGCGAACGCCTCATCCGCACCGGGTGCCGTGGATCTGAGGTGCCCGGCACCGAAGTTAAGGCATCTGCCCGATGGGGGCGAGGGGCCTTAGCGACGAGCGTAGAGATACCGGAGAAGGAGAGAATCATGGATCTGAACTACGCGATGAGCTACCGCATCACGACCCTCGAGATCGAGCAGGCGGCCATCCGCGCCGAGCGGGCGAGGATGGCGGCGGAGCACGGCGAGCAGATCGTGCGGCGGGACGGGCTGCTGCGACGGGTGCTGCGCGGGATCGCCGCCCGCGGGGCCGCGCGCCGCTCTGCCGGCACTGCCCGTGTCGCCCGCCGAGCTGCCCGTGCCACCCGCCCGACCGCCCTGCCGGCAGAGACTGGATCGCCGCCCGCGAGGTGCGCGATCTGGCGCCAGCGCAGCCGGCGCGGACATCGCCTGCCGAGGCGAGCCGCACCGACGAGCTCGTCGGCTGCGCGGCACACGCGGCGTGACCGGATCCGCTGCGCAGGCCATCCCGACTGTCGAGGCCATCCCCACCGCGGACGCCATCCCCACTGCCGAGAGCAGTGCGCCCGGCACCGCGGAGCAGAATGTCGGTGCCGGGTGGCACGATGAAGACATGTCCCTCGCCACCACGTCCACCGCGATGGTGGGGCGCGATGCCGAGCTCGCCGTGCTCGATGACGCGCTCCGCCGCGCGACCGAGGGTGAGCCCGCCTCGGTGCTCGTCGGCGGTGAGGCGGGGATCGGCAAGTCCCGGCTGACGGCGGAGTTCCGCCGCCGGGTTGCGACCGACGCGACTGTGCTCACCGGCTGGTGCCTCGACTACGGATCCACCCCTGCGCCGTTCGGGCCGCTCCCCGCGATCCTGCGCGGTGCGCTCGACGAGCTCGGCGATCGTGCCGACGAAGCCGCCGGTCCCGGGCGCGACGCGCTGCAGCTGCTGCTGCCCGAGCGGGGCGGTGCCCCCGTCGATCGATCCGCGATGCGCCCGGAGGGGCTGCGCGAGACGATCGCGAACCTGCTCGAGGCGGCGGCCGCGATCCGTCCCGTGGTGGTCGTGATCGAGGATCTGCACTGGGCCGACGCGGCGACGCTGTCGATGCTGTCGTTCCTGCTGCGTGCGCTCGCCGGGCGTCCGGTGCTGTTCCTGCTCACCTGCCGGATCGATGAGGTGCGCCGCGGAGGAGCGGTGCGCACGTTCCTCGCCGAGGCCGAGCGCGCCCGGCTGCTCGATCGGGTCACGCTGGGCCGCCTCGACGCGCTCGGCGTGCGCGATCTGGTGCAGGGCCTGCGCGGCCCGATCGACGACGCTGCGCTCGCGCGGCTCCTCGAGCGCAGCGAGGGCGTGCCGTTCTTTGTCGAGGAGCTGCTCTGCAACGTGCGCGGCCCCATGCCCGACACCCTGCGCGACGTACTGCTGGCGCGTTTCGACGCCCTGGGCGACGACGCCAAGCGCGTCGTCCGGCTGGCGTCGGGTTCCGACGGCGCGATCGCGCACGAGCTGCTGGTCGCGCTCGCCGGTTTCGCGGATGAGCGGCTCGACGACGCGCTGCGCGAGGCGATGGGCGCGGGGATCCTCGCGGTGCGCGACGACGAGAGCTACGGTTTCCGGCACGCGCTGCTGCGCGAGGCCGTGCACGACGATCTGCTCCCGGGCGAGCGGGCCCGTCTGCACTGGGCCTACGCCGACGCACTGGAGGCGGCCGGCGGATCGGCCTCGGCCCTCGCCTTCCACTGGCATCGGGCTCACGACTCACCCCGCGCGCTCGGCGCCGCGGTCAGCGCCATGCTGCAGGCGAAGAACAGCTATGCCTTCTCGACCGCCGCGCGCTTCGGCGAGCTCGCGCTCGAGCTGTGGGATCAGGTGCCCGATGCGCCACAGGTCGCCGGTCTCGACCGGATCCCCCTGCTGGCCCAGCTCGGCTCGATCCTGCGCAACGGCGGCGACGGCGAGCGCGCGCTGACCGTCGTGTCGCTCGCGCTCGGCGAGATCGACACCACGACGGTCGACGCCGCCGTGCACGCCCGGCTGCTGCGCGACAAGGCGCTGTACCTGCAGAACCTGGGCCGGGCCGGATCCGTCGAACTGCTCACGGAGGCGCTGGCGGTCATCGACGGCTGCGAGGGGGAGGAGCGCCTGCGCGCGACCCTGCTGAATTACCTCGGCGGGCGCCATCTCACCGGTGCGCGGCTGCATCAGGCGGTCGCGACGTCGGACGAGGCGTTCCGGATCGCGGAGCGGATCGGATTCGACAACGCCATGTCGGTCGCGGCGAATCTGCGGGCGTGCAGCCGGATCCATCTGGGCGAGGTCGAAGCGGGGCTGGCCGACTTCCGGCTGTCCTGGGAGCACGCCACCGATCATGACGCGCAGTTGCGCTACCGGGTCAACTTCGCCGACACGCTGAACATGCTCGGCCGCTTCCGTGAGGCGGTCGCGGTCGCCGAGCTCGGTGTCGAGCACTCCCGTTCGCTCGGGGTGGAGCGCGCGACCGGCTCGATCCTGTCGCACAACATGATCGAGCCGCTCATCGAGCTCGGCGAGATCGCGCGAGTCGAGGCGGCGATGGCGAGCGACCTCTCGGTGCGCACGCTGCAGGTGTTCCGGATGTACTCCACGATGTCGCATCTGAGGGCACTGGTGTGGCGCGGCGGGATCACCGAGGCCGCGGAACTTCTGCGCGACTGGCGGGCGACGGCCGAGGCCGTCTCCGAGGTGGAACGGCAGGTCTGGTACTCGCTGCGCGACGTCGAGATCCTCCTCGCCCTCGGTGCGGGCGATCCGGTGCAGGCAGCCGAAGCGCTGCGACGCGCGATCGACGACTCCGGTCCGCGGCTCGCGCACCTGTGCCGCCTGCTGCTCGAGGGCGCGCGGGTCGTCGCGGATCTGCGTGCGGACGGCGAGGCCGAGCTCGCGGCTGCCACGGCGGAGAGTGTCAGGACGGCGTGGTCGGACCTGCCGCTCGAACTGCAGATCCCGAACTGGGGGGTCGTGCTGACCGCGGTGCTCGATGCTGATGCGGAAGCACTGGCGGCGGCGATCCCGGTCGCCGACGCCGAGGACATCCCGGTGATCTTCCGGCCGCTCGTCCGGTTGGAGCTCGCCCGGGTGCGGGTGGCCGCGGGTGATCGTGTCGCCGCGACCGACATCGCGACCGAGGCCGCGGAGATCGCCGAGAAGCTCGGCCACGACCGGCTGCAGCGGCGCACGGCGGAGTTCATCGAGGCGGCCGGGCTGAGCCGGGCCGCGGGTCGCGGCGTGCAGCCGGCGGATGCCGTCGAACTCACCGCCCGCGAGCAGCAGGTGCTCGATCTCATCGCCGAGGGGCTCAGCAACCGCCAGATCGGCGAACGCCTGTTCATCAGCGGCAAGACGGCGAGCGTGCACGTCTCGGCGATCCTGCGCAAGCTCAGTGTCTCCTCGCGCACCGAGGCCGCGGTGGCCGCCCGCGCCCGGGACTGAGCGGGCGACGACTCGATCCGACCACGATCCGTCCCCTGCGGAAGGGCCGGCACCTCAGGACGCCTCGGCCCTGCCCCGCCGCCAGTAGCCCATGAACGCGACGGAGCGCCGGTCGATCCCGAGATCTCGAACGAGGTGGCGGCGGAGCGCGGTGATCGTGCCCGCCTCGCCGGCCAGCCACGCGTAGCAGGATCCGACGGCGCGCTCGGGCACCTCCCAGAGCACCTCGTCCTCGGACGGATCCGCGAAGTCCAGCGACGAGGCGGATCCGTTCTGCGCCTCGCCCCAGGCATGCACCGCCGCGCTCAGCCGCAGGCCGTGCCCGGTGCCGCCGCGGGGCAGCCAGGTCACATCGACCTTGGCCGGCGAGACCAGCGGGAGCACATCGGCCTCCGTGGGCACCTCGATGTACACGGCTCCCGTCACCTGCGGCGGAAGGGTCCCCACAATCGCGCAGATGGCCGGAACCGCGGTCTCGTCGCCCGCGATGAGCACCGATCCGCCGCCGGGGTTCCACTCCAGCCCGCCCGTCTCCTCGGCGCGGGCATCGGGGCCGACCACCACGAGCGGCGATCCGACCTCGGCCGTCGATGCCCAGGCCGAGGCCGGCCCCTCGGTGCCGTGCAGCACGAAGTCGACGTCGATCTCGCGCGCATCCGGGCGCACCGCGCGGACCGTGTAGGTGCGGATCGGATTGCGGATCTCGTCCGGCAGCGCGCGCCATCGCCGATACCACTCGAGCATGCCGACCGTCTCGTCGAACTGTCCGACATCGGTGAAGGATCCGTCGGCCAGCGGCAGCACGAGCTTGATCCGCTGGTCGAGCCCGGCGGTGCCGAAATGCACGAGGTCGGATCCGGTCAGCGTGACGCGCAGGAAGTGCGGGGACAGCCGCTCGACCCGGGCGACCGTGGTGCGGAACGTGCGATAGGGGTGATGAGGCATGCGTCCAGGCTAGGTTAGGCTCACCTAACTCGACTAATCGGGATCGCCCCGATCAGGCCGGATCCAGCACCAGACGGTAGCCCATGCCCTGTTCGGTGAGCAGGTGCTCGGGGGCGCTCGGGGTGCGCTCCAGCTTCTTCCGCAGCTGCGACAGGTACAGCCGCAGATAGCCCGTGTCGGTGACCTGCTCGGTGCCCCAGATCTCCCGCAGCAGCTCCTGCCGCGTGACGAGCGCGCCGGGATGCCGCGCCAGGTGCTCCAGGATCTGCCACTCCGTCGGGGTCAGGTGCACGCGGGATCCGCTGCGCGTCACCGCCTTGGCCGCGAGATCCACCTCGACCTCGCCGAACACGACCGACGACTCGGCCGAGGCGCCGCTTCGACGTCGGGCGAGCGCTCGCAGCCGGGCGAGCAGCTCATCGATCTGGAACGGCTTGGTGACGTAGTCGTCGGCGCCGGCGTCGAGCGCCTCGACCTTGTCGGCCGAACCGGTGCGTCCGGACACGACGAGGATCGGCACATCGCTCCAGCCGCGCAGCGCCTCGATCACCGCGATCCCGTCGAGCTTCGGCATGCCCAGGTCGAGCAGCACGATGTCGGGGTGCGTCTGCGCGGCCGCGGCGATCGCCGCGGCCCCGTCGGGAGCGGCGATCACGTCGTAACCGTGCGCCGCGAGCGTGATCCGCAGGGCCCGCACCAGCTGCGGATCGTCGTCGGCGACGAGCAGTTTCATCGCGGCTCCTCCTCGGGTGGTGCGCTCTGGTCGTCCGGGTCCTGGTCGTGGTCGTGGTCGTTCAGGTCGCGAAAATGGCCGTCTTTCGAGCCGGATCCCGACCATTTTTGCGACCCGGACGAGAGTGGGAGGCCGGATCCGTCGGCATCGGCATCGGGGTCGGGGTCGGGATCCCGGTCCGCGAGCGGCAGCGACACGACCATGGTCAGGCCTCCCCCCGGGGTGTCCTCGGCGGTCAGCGTACCGCCCATGCCCTCGGTGAACCCCCGGGACAGGGCCAGGCCCAGGCCGAGCCCGGTCGTGTTGTCGGTGTCGCCGTGGCGCTGGAACGGCAGGAACGCGCTCTCGCGCTGATCCTCCGGGATCCCCTCCCCGCGGTCGGCGACGCGGATCTCCGCCTGCCCGCCGAACCGGCTCGTCGACACGATCACGCGCTGGCCGTCCGGGGAATGCCGCACGGCGTTGGTGAGCAAGTTCACCAGCACGCGCTGCAGCAGCACCGGATCCGCCCGCAGCGGCGGCAGCGCCGGATCCAGGGCGAGCTCCACGTCGGCGGGCCCCAGCGACAGCTCGTCGAGCGCCGACACCACGCCGCCGCCCGCGTCCACCCGGCTGAGCGAGACGGCCAGCACCCCGGCCTCGACCCGGCTCACATCGAGCAGGTCGGTCACGAGGCGGGACAGCGTGGCCAGGCTCTCGTCGGCGGTCTCGACGAGTTCGGCGCGATCCTCGGCGGACAGGCGATGTGCGCTGCGCAACCCGCCCACGGCGGCGACGGCGGCGGAGAGCGGCCGCCGCAGGTCGTGGCTGAGCGCGGACAGCAGGGCGCTGCGCACCTGGTCGGTCTCGGCGAGCACCGCGGCCTGGCTCGCGGTCTCGCGCAGGTCGGTGTGCTCGATCGCCGCGGCGAGCTGGGCGACGATCGCGTCCAGCAGGCGACGACCGGCGGCGTCGAGATCCCCGCCGCGCAGCTCCAGGATCGCCCGGGGCTTGCCGTCCGCGCCGACACCGACCGGCACCGACTCGACGCCGGCGCGCGATCCGTCCCGCGTTCCCTGGCCCGCCGCCGCATCGGGCAGGGGCTCGCCGTCAGCCGCGAGCACCTCGCCCGTCGGCGAGAGCAGGCGGATCCCGCTCAGCCCGAACGCCTCGCGGGCGCGCGCCACCAGCGCGGTCGGCGCGCTGTCGCCGCGCAGCACGTTCCCGGCGACGGCGGCGAGCAGCTCGGCCTCGCCGGCGGCCCGCTGCGCGGCGCGGGCCCGGCGTGCGGCCTGGTCCACCACGATGCTCACGAGCACCGCGATCACGACGTACAGGGCGAGGGCGAGCGCGTGCAGCGGATCCGCGATCGTCACCGTGAACAACGGCTCCACGAACAGGAAGTCCAGGGTGACGCCGCTCAGCACGGCGGCGAACAGCGCGGGGCGCAGCCCGCCGATGAGCGCCACGACGACGACGAGCAGCTGATAGCTGAGCACATCGGAGGTGATGGATCCCGGCGCCTTGAGCGCGAACAGCAGCCACGACAGCAGAGGCCCGCCGACCAGCGCGACCCCGAAGCCGATCAGCTGGCGGCGCCAGCCGAGGGCTCCGCCGCTGATCGACGGCAGCGCCCCGCGCCGCCCGGCGGCGGCGTGGGTCACGATGTGCACGTCGATGTCGCCGGAGCGCCGGATGATCTCGGCGCCGATGCCGGGTCCGGTGAGCGCCGCGGAGACGCGGCTGCGCCGGCTGACGCCGATCACGAGCTGGCTGGCGTCGACGGACTGGGCGAACTCGACCAGGGTGCCCGCGATGTCGTCGCCGACGAGCTGGTGGTAGCTGCCGCCGAGCGACTCGACCAGTCCGCGCTGGGCGCTCAGGGCGCCGGGGCGGTCGCCGCGCAGCCCGTCCTGGGTGGTGACGTGCACCGCGAGCAGGTCGCCGCCGGCGGCGCGGGCCGCGATCCTGGCGCCGCGGCGCAGCAGCGTCTCGCCCTCGGATCCGCCGGTGAGCGCGACCACGACGCGCTCTCTGGTCTGCCAGGCGCTGTCGATGCCGTGCTGGGTGCGGTAGCTGCGCAGGGCGCTGTCGACCTCGTCGGCGAGCCAGAGCAGTGCGAGCTCGCGCAGCGCCGTGAGGTTGCCGAGGCGGAAGTAGTTCGACAGGGCCGCGTCGATCCGCTCGGCGGGGTAGACCTGCCCCGCCGAGAGCCGGTCGCGCAGCGACTGCGGCGCGAGGTCGACCACCTCGATCTCATCGGCGCCGCGGATCACCGCATCGGGAACCGTCTCCTGCTGCGCGACACCGGTGATCTTCTCGACGACCGCGTTCAACGACTCGATGTGCTGCACATTGACCGTGGTGACCACGTCGATGCCCGCGTCGAGCAGTTCCTGGACGTCCTGCCAGCGCTTGGCGTGGCGAGACCCGGGCGCGTTCGTGTGCGCGAGCTCGTCGACGAGGGCGAGCTCGGGGTGGCGGGCCAGCACCGCGTCCAGGTCCATCTCGTCGAGCTGCACGCCGCGGTGCGCGAGCTGCTGGCGGGGCACCTGCTCGAGGTCCTGGGCCTGGGCGAGCGTGGCGTCACGGCCATGCGTCTCGACGATGCCGATCACGACGTCGCGGCCCTCGTCGCGCAGGTGGCGGCCCTCGGCGAGCATCTCGTACGTCTTGCCGACGCCGGGCGCGGCGCCCAGCAGCACGCGCAGGCGACCGCGGGTGGATCCGCCCTCTCGCGTCTCGTCGTGCATCACGGCCTCTTCCCGGTCACTGCGCATCGCCCTCGGCCGCGATCATCGCCCGAGGGCGTCCAGCGCGAGGTTGAGGTCGACGACGTTCACCCGCGGTTCGCCGAGGTAGCCGAGATCGCGCGTTTGCATCTTAGACTCCACCAGGTTCCGCACGGCGGACGGATCCAGTCCGCGCGCCTGCGCGACCCGATCCACCTGCAGCAGGGCGTAGGCGGGGCTGATCTGCGGATCCAGTCCCGACCCGGACGCGGTCACCGCATCGGCGGGGACCGCGGATTCGGCGACGTGCTCGCGGGCGGCGATCGCGGCGCGGCGCTCGGCGACGGCCTTCACCAGATCCGGGTTGTTCGGGCCGAGATTGCTGCCGCCCGACGAGCGCGGGTCGTAGCCGTCGCCGGCCGCGGACGGACGCGGCTGGAAGTACTGCGGCAGGGCGTTCCCCTTCGCGTCGGCGAAGGACTGGCCGAGCAGGATGCTGCCGGCCGACGCGCTGCCGCCCAGCCAGCCGCCCACAGGGCGATCCTTCGCGTCCACCTGGGAGCCGTTCGCCTGCCAGGGCAGGACGAGCTGGCCGATGCCGGTGATCGCGAGCGTGTAGCCGACGCCGAGGACGAGCGTGAGCACGAGCATCGCCCGGACGGCGACGCCGGTGAGGCGGACGGTGCCGCGGAGGTTCGACATGAATGTGTTTCCTTGGTTCGGGGATCGCGGTCAGAAGCCGGGGATGAGGGCGACGAGGAGGTCGATGAGCTTGATGCCGACGAACGGCAGGATCACGCCTCCGACGCCGTAGATGAGCAGGTTGCGCTGCAGGATCTGCGACGCGCTCGCGGGCTTGTATCTCACGCCGCGCAGGGCGAGCGGGATGAGGAACACGATCACGATCGCGTTGAAGATGATCGCGCTCGTCACCGCGGACGCCGGCGAGTGCAGTTGCATGACGTTGAGCGCCGCGAGCCCCGGGAACGCGCCCATGAACATCGCCGGGATGATCGCGAAGTATTTGGCGATGTCGTTCGCGAGCGAGAACGTGGTGAGCGCGCCGCGGGTGATGAGCAGCTGCTTTCCGATCCGCACGATGTCGATGAGCTTGGTCGGATCCGAATCCAGATCGACCATGTTCCCGGCCTCTTTCGCGGCCGAGGTGCCGGTGTTCATCGCCACGCCGACGTCGGCCTGGGCGAGGGCGGGGGCGTCATTCGTGCCGTCGCCGGTCATCGCGACCAGGCGGCCGCCCTCCTGCTCGCGGCGGATGAGGGCGAGCTTGTCCTCTGGCGTGGCCTCGGCGAGGTAGTCGTCCACGCCGGCCTCCGCGGCGATCGCCTTCGCGGTGAGCGGGTTGTCGCCGGTGATCATCACGGTGCGGATGCCCATGCTGCGCAGCTCCCCGAACCGCTCGGCCAGGCCCTCCTTCACGACGTCCTTGAGGTGCACGACGCCCAGGATCCGGGTGGACCCGACCGGCGCGCTCGCGCTGTCGTTTCCTGAGGGCGCGGCGTAGTTTTCGCGCGCGAATTCAGGATTGGACAGCGCGAGCGGAGAGGGGCCGGCGATCGCCACCACGAGCGGTGTCCCGCCGGAGGCGGCGATGCCGTCGGCGAAGCGGGCGGCTTCTGCGGCGGTCGCGTCGTCCGTGTCGCCCTCCGCCGCCAGCCAGGCGCGGATCGCGGATCCGGCGCCCTTGCGGATCCGGGATCCGTCGGCGAGGTCGACGCCGCTCATGCGGGTCTGCGCGGTGAACGGCACGGTCTCTGCACCGTCGGGCGCGGCCACGAGGATCCCGCGGCCGGCGGCGAGCTCGACGATCGAGGCGCCCTCCGGTGTGGGATCCGCGAGGGAGCAGAGCGCGGCGGCGTGCAGCAGCTCCTCCACGGTGACGCCGGTGACGGGCAGCACCTCGGTCGCGCGGCGGTTGCCGTACGTGATCGTGCCGGTCTTGTCCAGCAGCAGCGTGGTGACGTCACCCGCGGCCTCCACCGCGCGACCCGACATCGCGAGCACGTTGCGCTGCACCAGCCGGTCCATGCCGGCGATGCCGATCGCCGACAGCAGGGCGCCGATCGTGGTCGGGATGAGGCAGACGAGCAGGGCGATCAGCACCGGGATGCCGACCTGGGATCGTGAGTACGACGCGATCGGGTTCAGCGCGAGGACCACCACGAGGAACACGATCGACAGGCTCGCGAGGAGGATGTTCAGCGCGATCTCGTTCGGGGTGCGCTGCCGGTTCGCGCCCTCGACGAGCGCGATCATCCGATCGACGAACGTCTCGCCGGGCTTCGAGGTGATCCGCACCACGATCCGATCCGACAGCACGCGGGTGCCGCCGGTGACGGCGCTGCGGTCGCCGCCGGACTCGCGCACCACCGGCGCGCTCTCGCCCGTGATCGCCGACTCATCGACGGTCGCGATGCCGGCGACGATGTCGCCGTCGCCCGGGATCGCCTCTCCCGCGATGACGATGACGACGTCGTCACGGCGCAGGTCGGCGGAGGAGACCTCCTCGGTCGCCGCCTGTTCACCGGAGGGATCCGCGACCGGGTCGTAGCCGACGACGCGACGCGCCATCGTGCTCGTCCTGGTCTTGCGCAGCGTGGCGGCCTGGGCCTTGCCGCGGCCCTCGGCCACGGATTCGGCGAGGTTCGCGAACAGCACCGTGAGCCAGAGCCACACCGCGATCGACCAGGTGAAGCCGGCGGGAACGTGTGCGCCGCCGGAGGCCGTTGCGTCGGAGCCGAGGAACGGCTCGGCGATCGCGAGCACCGTAGTGAGCGCGGCGCCGGCCCAGACGAGCAGGATCACGGGGTTGCGCAGCAGCAGCGCCGGGTTGAGGCGCCGCACGGCCCCCGGCATCGCCTGCACGAGCTGGGCCCAGCCGAACGCCCGCTGCGGGGTCGTGGTCGAGCCGGTGCTGCGGCCAGCCCCGGTCCCTGAGCCTGTCGAAGGGCCCTGCTCGGGGTGGGTCCCTTCGACGGGCTCAGGGAGCGAAAGCGAAGGGGTGCGGGGGATGGTCATCGGACGAGTCCTTCTGCGAGCGGCCCGAGCGTGAGCACGGGGAAGTAGGTGAGGGCGGTGACGATCACGGACACCGCCACGAGCAGGCCGACGAACTGCGGGCGGTGCGTGGGCAGGGTTCCCGCGGTCTCCGGCACGTGCTGCTGCTGCGCCAGGGATCCGGCGAGAGCCAGCACCAGCACGATCGGAATGAAGCGCCCCAGCAGCATCGCGACACCCAGGGCGGTGTTCAGCCAGGGGGTGTTCGCGGTGAGGCCGGCGAAGGCGGATCCGTTGTTGTTCGCCGCAGAGGTGAACGCGTACAGCACCTCGCTGAGGCCGTGCGGGCCGGGGTTCAGGATCGAGGTCTTCTCGACGTCCGCGCGGATCCCGGGGATCGCGAAGCTCAGCGCGGTTCCGGCGAGCACGAGGGTCGGCGTCACGAGGATGTAGAGGCTCGCGAGCTTGATCTCGCGCGGTCCGAGCCGCTTGCCGAGGTATTCGGGCGTGCGGCCCACGAGCAGCCCGCCGACGAACACGGCGATCACGGCGAGGATGAGCATGCCGTACAGGCCGGATCCGACGCCGCCGGGCGCGACCTCGCCGAGCATCATGTTGATCATCGGCATCATGCCGCCGAGCGGGGTGAACGAGTCGTGCATGGCGTTCACCGCGCCGGTCGAGGTGAGCGTCGAGGCGGTGCCGAACAGGGCGGATCCGAGGATCCCGAAGCGCTGCTCCTTGCCTTCCATCGCCGCCCCGGCCAGCTGCGTCGCGGTGCCGCCGCCGCCGACCTCGAGCGCGCTCAGCGCGACCACCGAGGCGAGGAAGATCGTGCCCATGACGGCTGCGATCGCGTAGCCCTGCCGGTGGTCGCTGATGATCCTCCCGAAGGTGCGCGGAAGGGCGAACGGGATCGCGAGGAGCGCCAGGATCTCGAGCAGGTTCGTCCACGGGGTCGGGTTCTCGAACGGGTGCGCCGAGTTCGCGTTGTAGAAGCCGCCGCCGTTGGTGCCGAGGAGCTTGATGGCCTCCTGTGAGGCGACCGGTCCGCCGGGGACGGACTGCACAGACCCGGCGACGGTGTGCGCGTCGGTGAAGCCGGTGAGGTTCTGCACCACCCCGCCCGCGAGGAGGGCGATCGCGAGGACGACGGCGAGCGGAAGCAGCAGCCGGACGAGGCCCCGGATCAGGTCGACCCAGAAGTTGCCGATCGTGGTGCTGCCGCGGCGGGCGAAGCCGCGCACCAGGGCGATCGCGACGGCGATGCCGACGGCGGCCGAGGTGAAGTTCTGCACGGCGAGGCCGGCCAGCTGCACGAAGTGCCCCATGGTCTGCTCGGGCGAGTACGACTGCCAGTTCGTGTTGGTGACGAAGGAGACCGCCGTGTTGAAGGCCAGTCCCTCCGGCACGGCGGGCAGGCCCAGCGACAGCGGCAGGAACTGCTGCAGCCGCTGCAGCGCGTAGACCAGCAGCACCCCGACCACGGAGAACGCGAGGACGCTGCGGGCGTAGGCGCGCCAGGTCTGCTCCGCGGCGGCGTCCACGCCGATCAGGCGGTAGATGCCGCGTTCGACGCGCAGGTCCTTCGCGCCCGTGTAGATGCGGGCCATGGCGTCGCCGAGCGGGCGGTAGAGCAGCACGAGCGCGAGGACGAGGGTCGCGGCCTGCAGCACGCCGAACCAGAGGTCGGCGCCAGCGTCGACGGCGCCCATCAGAACCGCTCCGGCGCGACGAGGGCGACGACGAGGTAGCCGATCGCGACGACGGCGAGGACGGCGGCCAGGATCTCGAACCCGATCACAGCCGCTCCACCCCCTTCGCGACGAGGGCGGCGAGGGCGAACAGCGCGAGCGTGAGAGCCAGGTAGATGATGTCGAGCACGGATCCGATAGAACTCGCCCGCTCGGCCGGAGACGGGCTTCCTCACGCTTCCCTCACGGCCCCGCCCCGGAACTCATGCGGGTTCCGCACGCGACGGAATCTCGTGCAGGCGTGGTGAACGCGCGAGGATGGATCCCAGAGCAGAATGGGGGCGCCGATGGGATCGCTCGGGGAACGCACGCTGGAGGCGCCCGGCTACCGACGCTCCACCCGGGCGATCGCGTGGCAGGTGGCGGCGGTGTGCGCCGTGCTGGTGTTGCTCGGCGGAGCTCTCGCCCTTGCCTACGTGTTCTGGCAGACCAGACCCGCGGAACGCTTCGGCACGCCGGATCCGGGCACCGTCAGGGTCTTCCTCGATCCGGCGGACCTGGCGCTCGCGGCCGTCGTGGTCGGGATCGCCGCCGTCGCCTGCGCGGGCGCCGCCGCCTGGCTGATCGCGCGGCGCGCGGTGCGTCCGCTCGAGGAGGCGGCGCGGATCCAGCGCCGTTTCGTGGCCGATGCGAGCCACGAGCTGCGCACCCCCTTGGCGGTGCTGAACGCGCGACTGCAGCAGCTCGCGGCCCTTCCGCCCGACGACGCGCAGCGGCAGCAGACCGTGCAGGCGCTGCGCGACGACGCGCGGATCATGTCCGCGATCGTCGACGACATGCTCGCCACCGCCACGGGCAGGCCCGTGACGTCGGGCGTCGCGGCGCTCGGCGAGGTGATCGCCGGAGCAGTGTCCGACATGGCGCTGCTGGCCGAGCAGCGCGGCGTGCAGGTCAACGCGCAGCCGCTGACGGCCGACGTGGCTCTGCCCGCCGCCGAGCTGCGCCGATGCCTGGTGGCGCTGCTCGACAACGCCATCGACCACTCGCCCTCCGGCGGCGTCGTCACGGTGTCGGCCTCGCGGGACGGATCCGTCGCCCGGATCGCCGTGGCAGACGTCGGCGCCGGGATCGTCGGGATCGATCCGCTCCGGGTGTTCGACCGGTTCGCGCACGGGGCGGCGCCCACGACGGGCGCCGAGTCCGGCGCCGAATCCGGTACCACGGGCGGATCGCGCACCCGGTTCGGGATCGGCCTCGCCCTCGTGAAGGAACTCGCCGAGCGGCACGGCGGCGGCGTGCGCGTCGCGGAGACCGGCCCCGCGGGGACCGTGTTCGAACTCACCGTCCCGATCGCACCCGGGGAGGCGCGATGAGCGGCCGGCTGCTGATCGTCGAGGACGACCCGCGGCTCGGGCCCATCATGCGCGACGTGCTCGCGGCCTCGTGGGAGACCGAGCTGCGTGCGTCCGCCGAGGCCGGGATCGACGCCGTGCTCTCACACGGCTACGACGCGATCATCGTGGATCGCCGGCTGCCCGGGATGAGCGGCGAGGAGCTCGTGCGCGAGCTGCGGCGGCGCAAGGTGGGCACGCCGATCCTGATGCTGACCGCCCTGGGCGAGCTGCACGACCGGGTCGCAGGACTCGACGCGGGCGCGAACGACTATCTGGTGAAGCCGTTCGAGTTCGAGGAGCTGAGCGCGCGCCTGCGCGCCCTCACCCGGGACTACACGCGGCCCGACGAGGGCGTCGCGATCGGCAGCTGGACGTTCCACCCGCTCGATCAGTGCATCGACTCGCCCTACACCGGCCGCGTGCTCCTCACCGAGGTCGAGGCCGCGTTCCTGGCCGTGCTGGCCGCGGAACCCGAGCGCACGTTCTCCCGCGAGTACCTGCTCTCGGCCGTGTTCCCGCGCGGGGAGAGCCCGACCACGGTCGAGACGTACGTGCACTACCTGCGCCGCAAGACCGATCGCGACCTCATCCAGACGATCCGCGGATCCGGCTACCGCCTGGGCACGCCCGCCTGATCCGCCGACTCCGCACGGGCTTCTGCGGGATCGGCCTGGGCGGCACGAACGGCCGCCTGCCGGCGGGCGCGGATCATCCCGCGCAGCCCGCTGATGATGACCGGGACCAGCGAGACCACGACGATGACGATCATGAGCAGGTCGATGTTGTTCACGACCCCCGGAATCCCGCCGAGCAGCAGCCCGATCGCGGTCATCCCGCCTACCCAGAGCACGCCGCCGAGGAGGTTCCAGAGCAGGAACCGGCGGTAGGGGAGCCGCGCGGTGCCGGCGACGAGCGGCACGTAGGTGCGCACGATCGGCACGAAACGGCCGAGCACGAGGGAGACGCCGCCGTACTTCGCGAAGAACTGCTCGGTCTCCACGAGCCGGGAGCTCTTCAGCACGCGGGCGTCGTCCGTGAAGAGCCTCCGCCCGTAGCGCCGTCCCAGGAAGTACCCGACCTGATCGCCGAGGAACGCGGCCGGAATGCCGACCGCGATGACCTGCCACGGCTGGATCCCGAGCGGGCCGGCGAGGATCGCGGCCGTCACCAGCAGCGAGTCACCGGGCAGGAACGGGAACAGCACCCCGGACTCGATGAAGATCAGCAGCGCGACGCCCGCGAGCACCCACGGGCCGAAGGCGTGCAGCATCGAGGCGGCGTCCGGGATGATCCCGGTCGAGACGATCAGCGTGTGCATGCTTCGACGCTAAGCACCCCGCGCCAAGGACTCGCCAAGATTCGCGCCCGGGCTCAGCCCTCGTGCTCGGGAGGACCCGCGGGGCGCTGCGCGCGGCGGCCCTTCGCGCCGGCGTCGGCGTAGAGCACGACGGGCCGGCCGGAGCGCTGCTGACCGGGCATCGGGCGGGAGCGGCGGCCGTAGATGAGCTCGGACGAGTCCAGCAGCCACGGCACCAGGGTGATGCTCACGCCGTGCACCAGCATGAGCTGGGCCGCCACGCGACGCGCGCGCCGGTTGTGCAGGACCGACTCCCACCAGTGTCCGACGATGTACTGCGGCAGGTACACGGTCACCACGGCGGGGCCGTTCTTCTGCCGGTACTTGTTGATGTAGGCCTCGACGGGTGCCGCGTAGGTGCGGAACGGCGACTCCACGATGACAAGCGGGATCGGGATCCGATGCCGCTGCCAGTCCTTCTGCAGCTGCTGACCGTCCTCCGGGTTGGCCGCCACGTGCAACGCGATCGTCTTCTGGTGCTTGGCCGCGATCGCGTAGTCGATGGCCTTGATCACGGGCTTCTGCAGCCGGTTGACGAGGATCAGTGCGACATCGCCCTCGGCGCCGAAATGCGTGGTGTCGTCGATCGCGATCTCGTGCTCCACGTCGCGGTAGTAGCGCTTCACGCCCATCATCAGCAGGGCGAGGATCGGGATCGCGAGGAACACCATCCACGCGCCGTGGGTGAACTTCGTCACGGTCACGATCACGAGCACCGCGATCGTCATGGCGGCGCCGAGAGAGTTGATCACGAGACCGGTGTAGGCGGTGCGGCGCGCAGCAGCCGCGACCTCCGCGTTCTGCGACTTCGCGGCGCGCAGCAGCGATCTCCAGTGCCGCACCATGCCGACCTGGCCCAGCGAGAACGACACGAACACGCCGATGATGTACAGCTGGATCAGGTTCGTCAGGTTCGCCTGGAACATCACCAGCACGCCCACCGCGGCGATGCCGAGCAGGATCATGCCGTTCGAGAACACGAGGCGGTCGCCGCGGGTGTTCAGCGCCTTGGGGGCGTAGCCGTCGCGGGCCAGCACCGCGCCGAGCAGCGGGAAGCCGTTGAACGCGGTGTTGGCCGCGAGCAGCAGCACGCACGCGGTCGCGGCTTGGATGATGAAGAACGGCAGCGAGCCGCCGCCGAACACCGCCGACGCGATCTGCGCCATCAGTGACTGTTGCGGCAGCGCGCAGTTGAATCCGACCAGGTCGCGACACGGATCCTCCGCGTAGTGCACCTGGGTGATCAGGCCGAGGGCGGTGAGCCCGGTGAACAGCAGGATCGCGATGCCGCCCATCATCGCGAGCGTCGCCTGTGCGTTGCGGATCTTCGGGATCCGGAACGCCTGCACGCCGTTCGAGACGGCCTCGACGCCGGTCAGGGCGGAACAGCCGCTGGAGAACGCCCGCAGCACCAGCAGGATGATGGCCGCGTTCGCCAGCTGGTCGCCGTGCATCGCCAAGGACGCGCTCTCGGCGACGGGGGTGTTGCCGAGGAACGTGCGCACGAGGCCCGTGACGATCATGACGAGGACGGATCCGACGAACACGTAGGTGGGGATCGCGAAGAACGTCGACGCCTCGCGGACGCCCCGCAGGTTCACCACGACGATCAGGATGACGAAGCCGACGGCGAGCTCGACCCGCCACGGGTTCAGCTGAGGCACCGCGGAGATGATGTTGTCCACACCCGACGCGATCGACACCGAAACGGTCAGGATGTAGTCGACGAGCAGCGCCGAGGCCACCACGACGGCGGGGACCTCGCCGAGATTCTTCGCCGCCACCTCGTAGTCGCCGCCGCCGGAGGGGTACGCCTGGATCAGCTTCCGGTAGCTCAGCACGATCACGATCAGCAGCAGCACGACCGCCGCGGCGACCCACGGGGCGAACGTGAGGAAGGCCAGACCACCGATGCCGAGAGTCATCAGCATCTCCTGCGGACCGTACGCCACAGAGGAGAGGGCGTCGGATGCGAAGATCGGCAGCGCCATCCTCTTGGGGAGGAGCTGCTCGTTCGCCTTCTCGGTGCTGAGCGGTTCTCCGAGCAGGATGCGTTTGGCTACCTGCGGGGCGTCGGCGCTCTCACGGCTGTCATTTGCCACGAGCCGCAAAACTACGCCTGGTTCGGTGCGGATGCAATTTCACGGCGGTGTTTTGCATCACTGTTCCATCACTCTTTGCGGTCAAGTCCCGTGTCGTGGTGTAATTCCTGTTGCTCCGTGGTGGGTGGGGTTTAGGCGGTCAG
>NZ_BAABGP010000020.1:0-6269 GCF_039541635.1 Microbacterium panaciterrae | reverse complement strand
CGATACCGGAGGTCCTCACCTCATTCCATCAAGCCACGCTGCCCACAACCTCCGTGGGAAGAACAACTAGAGGTGTGGTCCGCGCCGGCGAGGGCTCGCTGGCGGTCGACCCTCTTGTCGCTCGATCTGGGGCGGTCGGCTCCTCTGTGGAGTGCGATCCACTGAGGACGATCGGACGGCCTCCGCGTCCTGCGCGAACTGCTCCGCCCCATCACTAGTGCTCTGGAGGCTCGCGTTCACTCGGTCGATGCGCGCCGTGATCTCGCTGTCCTGCTCGCGCTTCAAGTGCTGACTTGTCGTGTGTCTCACCGGCGTATCTAGGACTTGGCGCACGCGGAGGCGTGCTTCTTGGCGTACTGCGGGGATTGCGAGCTCCACGGCGCGGCGCCGTGTTTCGGCGTCGATGTCGAACGGCGTCGCACCGCGCGTCTGACGGGCTATGGAGTCCAGGAGGACTTCCTCGTGGAGACGCTCTCCTCGCGGAAGCTGGAGGATTCGATCCGCGTGGTGAGGGAACGCCCGGGTGATCATGTCGACCTCGATCTCGATCAACTGCCACCGAGCTTCGAACTGATCCTGCTCGCGGCGCTCGCGCGCAGCGACGGCGGCTGCAATGTCCTGGGCCTCGCGGCGAAGCTCCCGCATGCGAGACACAGTCACGGGCCGTGCGAAGAATGCCGAGGACTGCTCGAGGTGCTCAGCACGTTCGTTCTTGGTCCATCGGTGGCGTGGCCTGGGCGGGAGTCCCAGTTCTTGTCGGCGGCGTTCTCGATGCTTCCGTTCGCGATTGTCGCGGTTGACGGCCTCTCGCCCTTCGGGAGTGGAACGGCGTGCTCTTTGCTGAGCGAGGATCCGGTCCTTGTTTCGTGCGACGTACTCTCGTTGTGCTCGGGCATTCAGAGGATCCTTCCGGCCCTTGGCGGCACGTTCGCGCTGCTTGGACAGGATCTCCTCTTTGTGTCGCTGATAGTAGGCTCGGCCGGCCTTGAGGACCTTGTCCCGGTTCGCGGCCTGCCAGCGATCGCGGCGTTCCTTAAGGCGTTCGGGGTTCGCTGCCGCCCATTCACGTGCTCGCTGCCGATCCTTCTCTCGGCCCTCTGTGGCCTTCTTGGCTGCATCGCGGCGGCGCTGCGCGGCAAGTCGTTCGCGTTCGTTGACATGGGCGCGGTTGCGAGAGTTGTACTCGTTCACGTAAGCGCGCACGTGTTCAGCGTTGGCTTTACGCCACCGGCGGTGGCTCGCGCGGACTCGGTCGGCATTCTCCAGCTCCCACCGTCGCTGGGCCTCTCGACTTCGCGCTCGACGTGTCGCGCGTGCTTCCGTCTCGCCACCGTCGGCCACGCCTACTCACCGCGTCCGTCGGGACCCGCATCCGGATCGTCAGTGAGGCTGTCGAGAATGTCATTCAGCACCTCTCTGTATGCGGTTGGGTCGATGATGGTCCTGGCGACGAGGTCCCGAAGCAGGTGACTATCTTCGTCGGCAAGTTGTCCCGCGGCCAGCTCCAGACACCAGGAGATTTCCTGCTGGAGGTCAAAGGCGAGCTCATCCGCGTGGATCTCCGGGTAGTACGCAAACGCGCTGAACGCGACCCTCTGGGCAATCTCGCCGCGGGCTTCTTCGGTGATGGACATTTGGTTCCTTCCGGATCAGTGGTTGGTCTTCTGACTCTGCAAGCGGGCCGCGCGATACGCAGTGCTGGTTCGGCCGGGCTGTGGACAGAACCGGTGGTACCGGCGTTGTGAAGAGACGACCCGGAGAACGCGCCCGTTGCGTGGTCGACGGTTCCTAGGGATCCCGGCCTGCTCGGATTGCGGGTCCAAACCTTCCTGCTCCCAAGAGGTGCGTTGAGGGGGGCGGAACCGACGTTGAGGATGGGCAGCTTTCTTGCGCGCAGGCTCAATACACGCAAACGCCGCGAAATCCCCGGCTCTGTGGGCGCATCGGGAACGTGGCTGTGCAAAGGCTTGGCCGCGAATACACGCAGGAGTACACGCTCGCTGAGGAGCGTCGGAGGCGATCAGTCCGTCACGTTCGGGAGTTCCAATGTCCTCAGCGATTCAGGCCACACCTCTCATGACCCGCCTCAACCTCGAGTGGTCACACACCCTCGTCGATCGTGAGCACGAATTCGGCGCGTTGGGGGTGCGCGTCTGCGGTGAGTTGTTTGATGAGGTGCGCGCGATCCGTGGCTCAGCCCAGGACCGGGCGCTTTACGAATTGCTGGCTCTTACCCGAGACGGAGATAAAACGGCGGAGCGGCTGTTGGTGCAGGTGCTCCTGCCTGTCGCGCAACGGATGGCGCACAGGGTCCGAGCGCTCAGCGAATTCGATCGCGTCGATAGGGTCGGTCTCGCGATCGGGAAAGCATGGGAGATGATCCACCTCTTCACAGAGAAAAAGATGCATCTTCGCGAGAAGGTGTTCTCGAATCTGACCATGGGATTGGTCGGGCTGCTCGCGCCGGCGAAGACCAAGAACGACGAACTGATCGGTGACCGCACCTCTCCGGTCAGTGACGAGGTGCTGGAGGCCGTGACAGGCGTGTGGCAGGAGCCAGCTCCCGCGCTCGAGGTCCTTGCGCTGAGGTTGTTTGCTTGGGCGCGACGCGCGGGAGTGCTCACCGGTGACGAGATCGCGCTGTTGGCGCGGGTGGCAATTGAGGAGGAGCGCCAGACGGACATCGCCGTGGAGCTAGGTGTGACGGTCGACTGCGTGAACGCCCGTGTCGCCCGTGCTCGCCGGAAGCTCAAGGCAGCGTTCGTCGCGACCGGCTGAGGACGGTCCGCCTTGACGAGGGCCCCACCTGGACCTGTGTGACAAAACGTCAGATAGGCCCTGTTTAGGAGGCCGCGGGTGCCAATTTTTGGCCGAGATCTATATATCGGTTCCGTGAAGTACATAGTCTGGATGTGATCGTCGGGGGGCATCGAGATTCGGGCCAGTTGTCGGTTCGCGTCGTGAGGGACCGCCCCTTGTAGGTAGCGGATGCCTTTTGGAAGGACGCGATGTGATGATCACGGAGGACAGGCTCCCGCCGAGCGCGGAGACGGCGCAGCTCTCCACCGGCAATGCCGTGGAAGTCAAGTCGGTTCGTACCCGTGCACCAGCCTCCCGCGGCATCATCGCTGCGGCGTTCATCGTTCTCGGCGCGGTCGTGGGTTACCTCGTCTTCGTCAACGTGTCGAACGCGACGCAGGTGTGGGTGGTGAAGAGTTCGATCGTTCGTGGTCACACGATCGTGCAGGATGACCTCACCACGATGTCGATCACTGCGGGGCAGGACTCCAAGGCGATCCCTCAAGCGAAGCTTGATCAGATCCTCGGCAAGGTCGCGACAACTGACCTCCCCACGGGTGCGCTCGTGACGTTGTCGTCGATCTCTGACCATCTCGGGATCCCGAACGGCAAGGCTCTCGTCGGTATGACTCTCGGCCCGGGCAAGCTTCCGGCTCAGACTCTTCAGGCCGGCGACAGTGTCGTCCTTGTTCCGGTCCCCGCACAGGGGGCCGCTCCGGTGGATGTCACAGCTGCGGAGACCATTCCGGCTGTCGTGTCACAGGTCCGGCCGGTTCCGAATACGAACGACGTCGTGGTCGACGTTTATGTCTCTACCCAGGTTGCCCCCAATGTGGCCAGCAGGGGCGCCGCTGGCGCCCTTTCTCTCTACCTCGCCCCGGGAGACTCCAAGTGACCGTCATCGCACTGACCAGTGTCGCCGGCGCCCCCGGGGTCACCACAGCGGCGACGGCGCTGGCGGTGCACTGGCCGCGTCCGGTCCTCCTCATCGAGGCGGACATCCGAGCGGTGTCCACGATGATGCCTGGGTTCTTCCGCGCGAACCTTCTGCCTAGCGATGGCGGCATCGAGAAGTTGGCGTTCGCTGCTTCCCGGAACGTGCTCGAGGCCGAGGATCTCCTCAACCCGGCGTTTGCAATCTCGATCGCCATGCACGAGCTTCCGCCGATCCCCGAAAGGCCCATTCCCGCGATCCCGCAGGGCCACAAGATGTGGGTGATCCCTGGGTTCGTGAATCTCGCAGTCGCGGATGGTGTCCATGGGCTCTGGGCCAAACTCCCGCGCCTGCTCGTCGAGCTCGGCGATGCCGGCATCGATGTGATCGTCGATCTGGGGCACCTGAGCGTCGACGACTCCCGATTGGCGATCATCGACACTGCCGACCGTGTCCTGATCGGCATGTCGTCGACGATGATCGACCTCAATCGCGCCCACCAGCGCCTGCAGCTGCCGGACCTCGCCACCCGTACCCGGGCCCTCGCGGGGGAGAGGTACTGGATCCTCCTGAACACGCCTGTCGCCCAGAGCGTCCCTGCAAAGGACTTCTCCACTCATCTGATCCCTGTCATCGGCACCCTCCCGTTCGATCCTTCCGGGGCCGCTGTGTTCTCCCATGGCCAGCCCGACTCGAAGCCCGCCCGTAACAGTTATCGCAGCGGGATCCGTCGTCTGGCTCAAGACCTCCCTGCCCTGAGCGCCCGTGACCAGAGGAGTGCCAGCTGATGAGCGAACTGCCCGAGATCGAGATCTCCACCAGCCCCTTCTTCAGCGACCTTCTGGGATCGCCTGTTCAGTCCGAAGCGCCCACCTCGACCGCCCGCGGACGCGAGAACCGTCACCTTCTGGACGTGATGACCGGGGGATCCCGCCCCCCGCTTCACATCGTTGACGAGGGCGAAGCCCCCATCGCCGAAGCCGACCATGCCGTGGGCTCATTGCAGGAGGTCCCCTCACGCGCGCGCCGGCGGGAAGTCACTCAGATCCGCCCAGTCGGCTTCCTCCACGTCGATTGGACGCTCGTGCGCACCCTCACCCGGGAGCTGGAGATCACCGACGACACCACCGGTCGACCCCGCAGCTCTTTCGATGTCGCGGTCGCCTCGGCGGCCCCCGAGACCGAAGCCGAGGAGAGAACCTGGACTCAGATCGAGCGCATCATCGAGCGGCGCAGCACCAGCGACACCGCGGCCAAGGGCGCCGATCACGACTGGAGCGAGTCCAAGCGGGCGCACTATGCCCAGGCGATCTTCGACCAGGCGCACCGATACGGTCGGATCAGCCAGTACCTGCGCGAGCCCGATATCGAAGACGTCTCCGTTGTCGGGTTCAACAACGTCGTCGTCACCAAGACCGATGGCGCGAAGCAGAAGCGTTCCCCGATCGCGGACAGCGACAAGGACCTGGAGGACATGATCGCGGAGATCGCCTCCTACCGAGGCCGCACGTTCGCTAAGCCCTCTGGGCACATCGACCTCGACATCGGAGGCGCCCGGCTCTCGGCAACAGGCGTCGGCATCACGTCCGCCACCAACCTCACCCTGCGCATGCACAATCTGGTTGACGTCACCCTCGATGACATGGTCAAGAAGCGGACCATCTCAGCGAAGATGGCGGAGTTCCTCGCTGCCGCGTCTCGCGCGCATCGCTGCATCTTCGTCGCTGGATACCCCAGTGCGGGGAAGACCACCATGCTCCGCGCGCTCGCCTCAACCCTCCCCGCGGAGGAGAAGGTGGCAACGATCGAGACTGAGCACGAGCTGTATCTGGGCAAGGTTGAGCACCGGCACTGGCAGGTCCAGGATCTGCAGTACGTGCCACCCCAGTCCGCTGGCGCCGACAGCATCGCGGGATTCACGCTGGCCAAGTGCCTCGACATGGCCCTGCGTGCCTCTGCTCAGGTCATCTTGTTCGCCGAGATCAAGAGCATTGAGGGTCCGATCGCCCTCCAGGCGATGGAGGCCGGACGGGCGTCGATGTCGACCATTCACGCCCGCAGCGCCGACGATGCGATCCATCGTTTCGCGGACGTGCTCATGGGAGAGCTCGGGCTGTCCAGCGACGTCGTCCCGCTGCGTCAGATCGGCCGCTGCATGGACCTCATCCTTTACATCGACTTCATCGAGAACCCCGACGGCACCCGTCGTCGCGTCGTCACTGAGGTTGCCGAAGTCGTCCCGAATGACGCGCGGGAACCGATGGCAGCCCTGCTCTTCGAGTACGACCCTGACTTGGACGACTGGACCAACCCGGAGAAGCCCTCAACGCGCCTCGCCAAGCCGCTACGTCGTGTCGGCTACGACTGGAACAAGGAGGTGCTGGGATGAACCTCCTCGCGGCACTCGCCGGCGGAATCGTCGCCGCCGGGATCGTGCTGCTCATCACCTACTTCCGGCCGGCGCCGCTAAATGTTCTTCCCACGGAGGTTGTGGGCAGCGTGGCTTGATGGAATGAGGTGAGGACCTCCGGTATCG
>NZ_BAABGP010000019.1:0-114421 GCF_039541635.1 Microbacterium panaciterrae | reverse complement strand
GCCGGTCGCGGCCAGCAACCCGGTCACCGAGACCACCCCGTCCCGCAACACCGCACCGAGCGCCGAATACCGGGCGGGAAGCAGGTCACCCGTGGACAACTGGGTGTCCTGGTACACAGCGTCGCCGGCGGTCACATACCTCCGGGCCGTACGCACATCCACGCGAAGGGTCCGTCGCAGCAGTTCGGTCACATCCCGACACCCCGCCGCCGACGACACCCGTTCCGCGGACAGCCGACAATCCCGATCCTGAACCTGCCCGGTCACGGTGGTGAGCACCGCATCCACCCGCCGCTGCACCCGCCCCAGCACCTGCAACAACGACACCAGTTCCGCAGCCGTCGAATCCTCGAACTGGCGGCCCATCTCCACCGACCCGCACACACCCGCAAGCAGCCGCTCCAACTGCTCGAGGGTGTCCGTCGTGGTCGATGTCATACCCCCATTCAACCCGGGGCCACCGACATTCAAACCCCAGATCCCGATACATAACCGAACTGTGCAGAACTTCTCGAAAGTGCCACCTGTGCAGGACCAACGAGGCCCGGTTGAACACCCCTTCGACAAGCTCAGGGACCAGCGAACCTCACTACCGTCTGGTCCCTTCGACAAGCTCAGGGACCGGCGAGACCACATGCGCTCCGAGCCACTGCCGCACGCCGCGCGCGGCGGTGCGTCCGGCGCGGTTCGCACCGATCGTGCTCGCCGACGGACCGTAGCCGACGAGCTGGATCCGCGGATCCTTCACCGCCGTGGTCCCGCGTCCGTTCCGATCCAGCTGGATCCCGCCCAGCTCGCTGCGCAGGTGCAGCGGGGCGAGATGTCCGATCGCCGGTCGGAACCCGGTCGCCCAGAGGATCGCATCCACCCGCTCGAAGGATCCGTCGGCCCAGCGCACACCGTCGGGCTCGATCCGCTGGAACATCGGACGGCGCGCGTCGTAGACGCCGAGGCGTGCGGCCTCCTGCTCCTGCGGCCGCAGCATCAGGCCGGTCACGCTCACCACGCTCCGCGGGGCGAGGCCCTGCGCGACGCGCTGCTCGACGAGCGCCACCGCGGCGGCACCCGCCTCGGGCGTGAAGTCGTCCGTTCGCCACACCGGCGGGGTGCGAGTCGCCCACAGCACGTCGGTGATCGGTGCGAGCGCGCCCAGGAACTGCACGGCCGACGCGCCGCCGCCGACGACGAGCACCCGCTTGCCGCGGAAATGCTCGGGCCCGGGGTAGTCGACCGTGTGCAGCTGCTCCCCCAGGAACGTCTCCATGCCGGGGTAGTGCGGCAGGAACGGCTGCGTCCACGTGCCGGTGGCGTTGATCAGTGTGTGTGACCGCCAGGTCCGTTCACCGGCGTGCACGACGAGGATCCCGTCATCGTCCGTCACACGATCCACTTGCACCGGGCGGATCACCGGCAGGTCGTGCACGCGCTCGTAGTCAGCGAAGTACGACGGCACGGCGCGGTTCGCCCTCGCGGCGGTCCGCGGTGGAGGAACCGAACCGGGCAGCTCCGCGACGCCGTGCACGTCCTGCATGGTGAGCGCGTCCCAGCGGTGCTGCCAGGCGCCACCCGGCCTCTCGTCGGAGTCCAGGACCACGTGCCGGACACCGAGACGACGCAGGTGATACGAGCTCGAGAGACCGGCTTGGCCGGCGCCGATCACGATGCTGTCGAGGATGTCCACGGCGATCCCAACACTCGGGCACTAGCGGATGTTCCTGCGGACGCGGATCCTGAACGTCCGGAAGCGGACAATCACAGCCGCGACCTAGTATCACGTGCCTACGATCACGGCATGGGGACGGAGAACAGCAGGCGTGACCGTCGCAGCGGAACCGGAGACGCGCATCGGGACCGCGCGCGCCACCGCGGAGACGGCGACTACCGGCCGCCGTGGATCCTGCGCGAGTTCTTCGGCGCGCCGGTGTGGGCGATGATCGCACTGGGGGTGCTGATCATCGGCCTCGCTGTGCTCTACTTCATGCAGCACTGACCTTCGCACAGCCCTGACCTTCATGCAGCGCTGACGGCGCCCGGCAGTCCCAGGGCGCCAGACCGCACCTCTGTCATGGCACGACGGTCCGCGCCCCGTTCACGCTGATCGTGATCGACGAGGATCCCGCAGTCGCACTGCCGTGCCAAGCGGGATCGGGGGAATCCGGCACCGAGACCGGCGGCGCCGGCGTCCGTGACCCGCCTCCGGCAGTGAAGGTCGCGCCGAGGGCGGTGAGCTCACCACCCGCATTCGCGCCGGGGCCGACGGACACCGCGATCGTCACCCTCAGAGAGGCGATCGACGCCGGCGGCGCCTGCTCCACCGGCGGAACCGGATCCGGTGAGGACACGGGAACGGCGGTGCTGGGCGGCGGCGCCAGCGCAGGTGCCACGGGCGGAGGCGGAGGCGGCGTGGCCAGCGCCGGAGCGCTTGCCGCCGCGATGGGAGGCGCCGGCGGTGGCGTGTGCGCCGGCTGCAGGAGCAGGGCGCCGATGGTGGCTGCCGCGACGCCGCCGGCAGCGAGGCGGAGCACCATGCCCGTCCCTGCGGCGGTGACGACGGCGGCGGCCGCACTCCCCGAGCTGAGAGAAACCATCGGCACAGCGGTGCCGAGCGCTCCGAGCAGCGTGGCGGACAAAGCCGCGCCCCGCATCCTGCTCATCGACACCCGCATCCCCGCGAGCAGTTCGTCACAGGCGGCGCAGACGACGACGTGAGCCGCCACCTCGGCGGCGAGGGCCGGATTGCTCGGCTCCGCCAGGTGACGTGGCAGCAGCCGCGCCGCATGCGATGGATCCTCGCGCAGGGCAGCCGGCACCTGCCTCGCCAGCAACCCGACCTTCAGGCCGGAACGGGCGCGAAGCTGCAGCGCGGACACGGCGTTCGGGGTGATGCCGAGCTCGCGCGCGATGTCGGGGCGACCGGCCTCTGCGACCTCGGCCAGCCAGAGCACCCGCTGCCACCGCTCCGGCAATGCGCGGAACGCGGCGAGCACGTCGGCCGATTCCGCCTTCCGCTCGACCAGGGCGAGGCCGTCACGCGCGTCGACGGGCTCGAAGTCGTCCACGTCGACGATGTGCTCCGCGTCCTTGCGCCAGTGCAGCGCGGTGTTGCGGATGACCGCTCGCAGATAGGCACGGAACGCGGTGTCGGGTCCGTTGCCGCCCGTCGTCAGCTGCTGGAAGACGGCCAGGAAGGATTCGGACACGAGATCCTCCGCCCGGGAGGGGAACCTACGCCGCGCGAACCGGAGCCCGGCGTCGAAGTGTCGCTCCCACAGCACCCGGTAGGCGCCGTGATCGCCGCGTCGCACGGCCCCGAGCAGCTCCGCATCGGTGCGTGGATCTCTCATGCTTCCTCCCGCGAGTGTCGCCGCCTCGACGAGACTCACGGGCAGCACGCCTTTCTATCGTCGCATCCGTTTCACTCAGGGTCGTCGTCGAGTTCGCCGTCGAGGACGTCGAGGATGACCGCGAGCGACCACGCCGCCCCCAGTCGGACGGGGCGCGGCATGCGGATCTCCTCCTCGTCGGCGGGTCCCTCGTCGCTCACGCGCGCTCTCCTCACCTGTCGCGGAGCCTGTCAGCGTGGGCTCCACTGAGGGAGAGTGCGTTTTCGCGCAGAAGTGACGCGGAGCGAACCTGTGAATCCGCCCCTTTATGAGACCAGCGCGACCTCTCGCACGCCGCGAGTGAAGGATCGGCGGTACGCGGAGGGCGCGACCCCCACCTCGCGGGTGAAGTGGTGGCGGAACAGCGTGGCGCTGCCGAAACCGCAGGTCGCGGCGATGTCTTCGATCGAGGCGTCCGTCGTCTCCAGCGCCAGCTGCGCCTGCAGCACGCGCTGGGCGGTGAGCCACTGCATGGGCGTCACTCCGGTCTCGGCGACGAAGCGCCGCGCGAACGTACGGGTCGACATGTGCGCGCGCTGCGCGAGCGAAGCGACCGAGTGCGGCTCCGCGAGCCGGGCGTTCATGTGCGCCAGCACGTCCACGAGCGCGTCGCACTCCGCCTCCGGCACCGGCCGGCTGATGTACTGCCGCTGTCCGCCGTCGCGCTGCGGAGGAACGACCATGTTGCGGGCGATCACGTTCGCGATCCCGCTGCCGAGCTCGCGCCGCACCAGGTGCAGGCTCGCATCGATCCCCGCCGCGGTGCCCGCGCTGGTGATGAGGTTGCCGTCGTCGACGAAGAGCACGTCGGGGTCGATGCGCGCACTGGGATACCGGCGCTGCAGCTCCTCGGCGTAGCGCCAGTGCGTGGTGCACGGCCGCCCGTCGAGGAGCCCGGCTGCACCGAGCAGGAACGCGCCCGAGCAGGCGCTCAGCAGGATCGCACCGCGGTCCGCGGCCCGACGAAGGGCGTCGAGCAGTTCGACCGGATACTCCTCCTCCGAGCGCACGGCGAGCGCGGGCACCGCGATGACATCCGCGTGCTCCATCGCCTCCAGACCGTGCGCCGGGATGACCTGAGCGCCGACCTGCGTGGTCACCGGCCGCCCCGCCTCGAGCCCGCAGACCCGGAAGTCGAAGGCCGGAACGTCGGAGTACACACTGCGATCGAGGCCGAAGACCTCACTGAGAAGCCCGAACTCGAAGACGGCGAGCCCGTCGATGACGGGGAGCGTGACGCTGTGCAGCATGGCATCAGTGTACTGGCGGAATCTTTGCGAAGATAGTCCGTCTGCCATCTCGTGGCAGTAATTGACTGCTCATAACTTTAGAGAGATGACCGAGAGCATCGCATCCCCCACCCCCTTCCGCTCGCACGCGCACGTCCGCGCCATCCGGAAGAGCACCGATCGCGCCGTCGCGAAAAGGCCCGGGCGTGCCGCGCGCTTCGCCCTCTGGGCGTGGTTCCCGCGCGAGATCCTGCACCGCGGCGGGATCGCGACACGCGACACCGAGCGCGCCTATCGCGATCTGCAGACCGCCCAAGACCGCAGCGGCTGGTGATCAGGAGCGCCCATCAGCGCCGTGCGATGACAAGCTCGACCATGCTCGTGACGAGGTCAGGGTCGTTGATCTGCACGTAGTGGTCACTGCCGGTGGCGAAGACATGCGGAGTCTGGGGTTCCAGATCGACCAGCGCGTCCTGCACCTGCGGCCACACCCGCTCGAGGGTCTCCGTCAGGTCGGAGGGAACGCCCTCGGCGGTCGCGAACGGTGCGGTCTTGCTCAGCACGGCCAACGGCACGGCGGGCAGCGGCGGCGCCTGATCGATGGCAAGGATCGCGCCGTTGACGTCGACGGTCTCAAAGCCGGCCTTCGTGTCGAGTGCCGTGCCCGGCTGGTTGAGCAGTTCGATGTAGCGGTCCCACTGGCTGCCGAAGAGCTGCTCGATGGTGGTGCCGAACGCATCCACGAGCACCAGGCCCGCGACGTCCTTCGGATGCGTCTGGGCGAAGAGCCGGACGATCATGCCGCCGTAGGAGTGACCGACCAGCACGTACGGACCAGGAATCTTCGCGCTCGTCAGGAGCGCGTGCAGGTCGGACACCATGCTCGGCAGAGTTCTCGGCATCGGCACCGGCGTGCTTCGGGTGGTCAGCGCGGCCGGGTTCGCGTATCGGATCGTCCCCGGCCTGTCGTACATGCAGACGTGCGTGCGCTTTGCGAGCGCCGGAAAGACCGCGAGCGCCTTCGGCAATGGAGGCTTCGTCTCGGAGATCGCCCACGGGTCGGACGAGTCATGGATCCCGGACTCCAGCACGACCGTCGGGCTGCCCGTTCCGGCACATCTCAGATACAACCCACGACCATCGCCGATCGGGACCGTGCCGGCGAAGTCTCCGGAGACCGGCGTCTGCGCGGCCGGAGTCTTCCCGGCCGACTGAGAAGTGGTCGCTGCCGCCGTGCAGCCGGACAGCAGCGAGGCTGCGAGCACGACGCAGGCCAGCGTCCCGACCGAGAGCAGCCTGGCAGTCTTCACATCAGTCCCCTTGGTGAGGCATTCGTCCAGCCCCACTCGACGGTTGCCCCGTGCTACGGTCACCACATTAGCGACGGAACAGCTTCCGGCGCGATGGCGAGCACGCGGAACGGCGATCCGTACCCTGGGGTTGTTCGCCGGCGACAGCGGGTCGATGGGGCGGCGAAGACGACATGACCAGGATCCGAACCCGTCCCGCACGGCCTGCGCCGGACCGCATCCGAGGCGCCGGTGGTCTGGTGATCGCGGCGATGCTGGTGCTGTCCGGGTGCAGCGCCGGCTCCGCACCCGCCACGTCCAGCTCGTCCTCTGCGACGCCGGAGCTGAAAGTGCTGTCGCAGAAGATCCTCCAATCGACGCTTGCGACATCCGCGAAGAAGAACCTCGTGCCGGGCGCGTTCGCGGTGGTGACCACTCCGGACGGGACGGTGTCGGCCAGCTACGGCACCAGCGAACTCGGTGCGCACCGAGCACCCGAGGAATCCGATGTCTTCCGGATCGGATCCGTCACCAAGACCATGACCGCCGCCATCATCCTGCAGATGGTGGGCGAGAAGAAGCTGGCGCTCACCGACCCGATCTCCCGCTTCGTCCCCGCGGTGCCGAACGGGCAGAACATCACCATCGCCGATCTGTTGCAGATGCGCAGCGGCCTGCAGAACTATCTGGACACCGACGGGTTCGCGACGGTCTTCGACCAGGACATGACCCACCTGTGGACGCCGACGCAGCTGACGGATTTCGGCTTCGGCTACCCGGCAGTCTCCGCACCGAATACCGCGTTCGACTACTCGAACACGAACACGATCCTGCTGGGGATGGTGGCAGAGAGCCTCGACGGCACGTCGCTCGCCGACATCTTCCAGGCTCGGTTGTTCGGTCCGCTCGGCATGAAGGACACCCGCCTGCCGAGCGCGAGGACGACCGCGCTGCCGAGTCCGCTGATCCAGGGCTACCAGTACGGGATCTTCCCGATCAATCACCGCGCTCTTCTCCCCGCCGACCAGCAGGCCGCCGCTGCCGCCGGCACCCTGCAGCCCAACGTTGTGACCACGCAGAGCCCCTCCTGGTCATGGGCCGCCGGGGGCGTCATCTCGACCGCGCACGACCTGACGACGTGGGCGCACGCGCTGGGTGACAGCAAACTGCTGGGCGACACTGTCCATCGGGCGTGGCTCGACGATCTCAAGCCCATGGACGCGGCGAACCCGTACAACGGCCCGCAGTACGGCCTGGGCATCGAGCAGATCCGTTTCGGGTCGAACCGGATCTACCTGCACGAGGGCGAGCTGCCGGGATTCAACACGATCGTCGCCACCGACCCCGCGCACGGCATGACGCTCGTCATCTGGACCAACCTCGCGCTCTCACCGGACGGACAGCCCACGGCCAAAGCCGGCGCGCAGGTGCTGATCGACCAGCTCTACCGCACGAAGTTCGGCACGGCGGTGCTGCCGGTTACCACCGAAACCGGGAAGCCGGGGAGCTGAACCCTGGGCGGATCAGACCTGCGGCCGCAACGCGAAAATGAGAGCCCGGCCTATGGCCCAGCTCTCATTACGTGATATGGCTTACGAGTCACATTGGTGGACCTGAGGGGACTCGAACCCCTGACCCCCTGCATGCCATGCAGGTGCGCTACCAGCTGCGCCACAGGCCCTTCTGCTGCTCGCGGCCTCCCGCGACAACCCGTTCAGCTTACAACAACGTTTCCGCCGCGCGCGAATCCGGGCGCCCCATGACGGGCCCCCGGGCGTGTCCGGCCGAACTCACTCCAGGCCGACCCCGGACGGAAGGGCGGCGAACCCGTCACGGATCGCGGCGACGAGCTGGCGCACGGCCGTCGAGGGCCCGCGCGGGGATCCCTCGGCCAGGGTCGCCACGAGGATCGAACGCACGAACCTCGGGTCGTCGATGGGGCGCAGCACGATGCCCGGATGCGCCCCGCCGGTCGCGAAGCCGGGGACGAGACCCACCACCATGCGCGCCGCGATCATGCCGAGCATCACCTGGAAGTCGTCCGTGCGGATCGCGACCTTGAGCGTGTGCCCCTGCGCCTCGAACGCGTCGATCACGATCGTGTCCATCGGGTCGTCCGCGGCTGCGGCGAAGAGCCAGCGCTCATCGTGCAGAGAGAGCAGAGTGGGCACGTCGATCGACGACCGCGCAGCGAGCCGATGTCCCGTGGGAAGCGCGAGCAGCAGCGGGTCGCGATGAACCTCAACGGTCGCCACGTGCGGTCGGAACGGCAGCTCGTATCCGGGGACCGTGTACACGAGCGCCGCATCGAGCGCGCCGCGGTTGATCCGCTCCACGAGCGACGGCACCTCCTCGAGCACGGCGTCGACTTCGATCCCGAGATCGTTCACCCGCGCGACGACCGACGGCAGGATCTTCGCCGCGGCGGTCGGGAACGTGCCGAAGCGCAGCCGCACCCGCCCCATCTGCGTGAGCTCGCGGGCATCGCGGATCGCCCGCTCGCTGAGCGTCAGGATGTCCTGCGCCCGCTCCAGCAGCAGCATGCCGACGGGAGTGAGCCGGGATCCTCGCGGCGAGCGCAGCAGCACCGGGGATCCGACCAGCCGTTCGAGGTTCTTCAGGTGGTAGTCGACGGTCGGCTGCCCCCACCCGAGCCGACGTGCCGCGGCGGTGACCGAGCCCTCGGCGTGCACGGCTCTGAGCGCTTCGAACTGTCGCAGATCGGCCATGAGACACCAACCTCCTATGTCTGAAACACTCGGTTTGAGCACTGAGTCACATACAGGATATGTGGATCGGGTGAACTTCGGGGGATTCTCCCGCGGGCGAGCAAGCCTCACCATGGAGGCATGCTCTCCTCTGAGTCCCTCGCCATGGCCCCGTCCGCGCTCCCGGCGTCCGGATCCGCGCCCCGGGATCTCCGGCACTGGGAGACCCCGTACGCCGATGCCCTGGACCGCCACGTCGCGCGCGGGCCGATCCAGCTCATGGTCCCCGGCCATGGCGGCGACGGCCTCGGCCTCAGCGCTCGGCTCGCCGACTTCCTCGGAGAGCGCCCGCTCCGCCTCGACGTTCCGATGCTGCTCGACGACATCGACCTCGGCGAGAACTCCCCCCTCGATCGCGCCCTCGCTCTCGCGGCCGACGCCTGGGGCGCACGCCGCACCTGGTTCCTCACCGGCGGCGCCTCGCAGGCCAACCGGATCGCGGCGCTCGCGGTGCGCTCGCTCGGCACGGGCATCCTGTCCCAGCGCAGCGCGCACTCCAGCTTCAGCGACGGTGTGCTCACCGCCGGCCTCACCCCGTCATTCGTGCTGCCGTCGGTCGACACGCGGCACGGGATCGCGCACGGCGTCTCGCCGGCCGCGCTGGAGGAGGCGCTGATCGCGGCCGCCGCCGACGGGCACGCCGCGAGCGCGGTCTATGTCGTCTCCCCCAGCTACTTCGGAGCGGTCGCCGACGTGGCCGGCCTGGCCCGGGTCGCGCACGCCCACGGCGCCCCGCTCATCGTGGACGGGGCTTGGGGCCCGCATTTCGGCTTCCACCCCGACCTTCCGGACTCCCCTGCGCGGCTCGGCGCCGACCTCGTGGTCTCCAGCACGCACAAGCTCGCCGGATCCCTCACCCAGTCCGCGATGCTGCACCTCGGCCACGGCCCGTTCGCCGACCGGCTCGAGCCGCTGATCGAGCGCGCCGTCGCGATGACCGCGTCCACCTCTTCGTCCGCACTGCTGCAGGCGTCGCTCGACATCGCGCGGCACTCCCTGATGACGGGCGAGGAGCTGATCGGGAGGTCGATCGTCGCCGCGGAGTCTTTCCGCGCCGCGCTGCGTGAGGATCCCCGCTTCGCGGTCCTCAGCGACGGGTTCGGCGGCTTCGACGACATCGTCGCGGTCGACCCGCTGCGGGTCCCGATCGACGTGTCCGCCACCGGCGTCAGCGGGCACTGGCTGCGCCAGCACCTCATCGACCTCGACGGCATCTATTTCGAGATGTCGACGGCGACCTCGCTCGTCGCCCTGATCGGCGCGGGCAAGACTCCCGACCTGGATCGCGTGCTCCGCGCGCTGGTCGCGGCGGTCGAGTCTCCACAGGCGATCGCCGAGCGCTCGCTCGGCGACGCAGCCGGTTTCCCGGCGCTGCCCCCGTCCGGGCCCCTGCGTGTGCTCCCCCGCGACGCATTCTTCTCCGACACCGAACTCGTCCTCGCCGCGGACGCGGTAGGGCGCATCTCCGCGGACACCCTCGCGGCCTACCCGCCGGGGATCCCCAACGTGATCCCCGGCGAGGAGATCACGGCCCAGACCGTGGCCTTCCTGCAGGCCGTCGCCGCCTCCCCCAGCGGGTATGTGCGCGGCGCAGTCGACGCAGGCGTAGCGCAGTTCCGGGTGCTGAGAGAAGACTGAGCAGGATCCTGGCGCCGCACCGCGGCCCGGGTCGGAACGAAACCAATCGAAGGAGACTGGTATGTCTACCATCGCCCAGCAGCTGCTGCGCCGGAAACCGACGACCCCCGTCGACACCGGCGAGGTTCATCTGAAACGGAGCATCGGACTGTTCTCGCTGACGATGATCGGCGTCGGCGGCACCCTCGGCACCGGAATCTTCTTCATCCTGTCCCAGGCGGTGCCGGTCGCAGGTCCCGCCGTGATCTGGTCGTTCGTGATCGGCGGGATCGTCGCGGGGCTCACCGCGCTCTGCTACGCCGAGATGGCGGGCGCCGTCCCGGTGTCCGGATCGACCTACTCCTACGCCTATGCGACGCTCGGCGAGGGCACGGCCATGGCCGTGGGCGCTTGCCTCCTACTCGAGTACGGCGTCTCCACCGCCGCGGTCGCGGTGGGCTGGTCGCAGTACGTCAACCAGCTGCTGCAGAACCTGTTCGGCTGGCAGCTGCCCGTCCAGCTGTCTCAGGCACCCGAGCAGGGCGGCATCGTCAACATCCCCGCGGTGATCGTCATCGTGCTGTGCTCGCTGCTGCTGATCCGCGGCGCCCGCGAGTCGACGCTCGTCAACAGCATAATGGTGGTCGTGAAGATCGCGGTGGTCCTGTTCTTCTGCGCCGTGGCGTTCACGGGCTGGAACGCGGACCACTTCCAGAACTTCGCGCCCGCAGGCTTCGCCGGAGTCATCGGCGGCGCCGGCATCATCTTCTTCTCGTTCGTCGGGCTCGACGCGGTGTCCACGGCCGGTGACGAGGCGAAGAACCCGAAGCGCAACCTGCCGATCGCGATCATGTTCGCGCTCGGGATCATCATCACTCTCTACGTGCTGACCTGCCTCGCGGCTCTCGGCGCTCAGGCTCCGGCGAAGTTCGAGAATCAGGACGCCGGTCTCGCCGCCATCCTGCAGAACATCATCGGATCCACCTGGCCCGGCACGATCGTGGCCGCCGGTGCCATCATCTCGATCTTCTCGGTGACCCTCGTCGTGCTCTACGGTCAGACCCGGATCCTGTTCGCGATGTCGCGCGACGGGATGATCCCTGCGGTGTTCGCGAAGGTCAACCCGCGCACCATGACCCCGATCCCGAACACGATCATCGTGATGATCGCCACAAGCGTCCTCGCCGCCGTGATCCCGATCGATTTCCTCGCCGAGATGACCAGCATCGGCACGCTCGTCGCGTTCCTGGTCGTCTCCCTCGGCGTCATCATCCTGCGAGTCCGCGAGCCGGAGCTGGAGCGCGGCTTCCGGCTCCCCCTCGGCTGGACGATCCCGATCCTGTCGATCATCGGCTGCATCGCGATCATCACCCAGCTGCGCATCATCACGATCGTGGTGTTCCTGATCTGGACCGCCGTCTTCCTCGTCTTCTACTGGTTCTACGGACGCCGCCATTCCGCACTCGAGGTGGGCCACCCTGTCGTCGAGGCGAACGTGCCGTACACGACGAACGTCGGGCAGCCCAGCACGAGTGAGATCCGCCGGGCTGCGGCATCCCGCCGCAAGGCGGGCCGGCGATGAGCCTGCTCGTCGGGGTCGACCCCGCGCACCGCTCTGCGGCGGTGCTGCACCTGGCCGCGATGCTGGCCCGATCGGCGGGCACCGACCTGATCGTGGCGGCGGTCCTGCCCGGCACCTGGCCGATGGCGGCGGGCAGCGCGGACGCCGAATGGCGCCGTTATGCGAGGGACACCGCCAACCAGGTGCTCGATCATGCGGCCGCGGTGCTGGGCGACGCCGTCCCCGCCGAATACGTGCTGCACGAGGCTCCCTCGGCGCGCCGCGGGCTCGCCGAGCTCGCCGAGCGGAGCGACGTCGAACTGATCGTGGTGGGATCGTCGTCGGCCGGTCCCCTCGGGCGGATCGCGCTCGGGTCGGAGAGCGATGCGCTGCTGCGTGCGGCCCCGGTTCCCGTCGCGATCGCCCCGCGCGGCTTCCGGACCGCCCCGGGTGCGCGCGTGGTGCGCGTCACGGCCGCCTACCGCGGCACCGGCGAATCGGCCGACCTCGTGCTCGGCGCCGCCGAGGTCGCAGCGTCGGTGGGAGCCGACCTGCGCATCGCCTCCTTCGCGGTCGTGCCCCCGGTATCGGCCACCTCGGGCGCGGGTCTCGACGTCGAGCAGGGCATCGCCGACGAGTGGGCGGGCGACGTCGAACGCCAGGCGGCGCAGCTGCTGTCCACGGTGTCCTCCCGCTCGGACGCGCCGCGCATCGCCGGAGCCGTGATCGGCACCGGCGACTCGTGGGAGGCGGCGATGGACGACCTCGAGTGGGAGGCCGGGGAGGTGCTGGTGGTCGGCTCGAGCAGTCTCGGACCGGTGGCACGGGTCTTCCTCGGCTCGCACGCCGCCAAGGTCGTGCGGCACTCCCCCGTGCCCGTCGTCGTGGTCCCGCGCGGAGCCGCCACCCCGGGCCGCGGCTGAACAGTCGCCACATCTGAGCACGCACCGCAGAATCCGTCGTGAACGTTAGGATCCAGGCCATGCCTCACCCCCTTCTCGAACTCCTCCCCGCCGGCGCCGAGATCGACGACGACGGCACGCTGCGGATCGGGGGCTGCCGCGTCGATGACCTCGCCCGCGAGTTCGGCACCCCGGCGATCATCGTCGACGAGGAGTCGCTACGCGCGCGGGCCCGCGAGTACCGCACGGCGCTGACGTCCCGCTGGCCGCACGCACGTGTCGTGTTCGCGTCGAAGGCGTTCCCCGCGACCGCGGTGCAGCGCGTCATGGTCGAGGAGGGCATCGGGCTCGACGTCGCCGGCGGCGGCGAGATCCTCAGCGCCCTGCGCGCCGGCGTCGACCCGGCGCTGCTCGTCATGCACGGCAACGCCAAGACCACCGAGGAGCTGCGGATCGCCGTGGACGCGGGGCTGGGCCTGGTCGTGGTCGACAACGCGGACGACGTGGATCGGCTGGAGCGGCTCGTGCCGGAGGGGCGCCGGCAGGGCGTGCTGGTGCGGGTGATCCCGGAGGTGGAGTCGTCCACGCATCCGCACGTGCAGACCGGGCAGGTGGGGTCCAAGTTCGGGCTCACCGCAGCCGCCGCCCGCGCCCTCATCACCCGGATCGAGGCGAGCCCGCGGCTGGAGATGCGCGGGGTGCACGCGCACGTGGGATCGCAGGTCATGGATCCCGCCGAGCTCGCCGCCGCCGTGGCGCCGCTGGCCGCACTCGGCACCTTCCCCGTGTACGACCTCGGCGGCGGGCTCGGCGCCCGGTACACCTACGACGAGCACCCCGCCTCGGTGGACGCATACGTCGAGGCGCTGCTCGCCGCCGCGCGCGAGCACCTGCCGGCGGACGCCGAGCTGATCATCGAACCGGGTCGCAGCATGGTGAACGGCTCCGCGCTGACGCTGTACACGGTCACCACCGTGAAAAGGGACGCCAGGACGTTCGTGGCGGTCGACGGAGGCATGGGCGACAACCTCGAGGTGGCCCTGTTCCAGCAGCGCTACGAGGCCGCCCTCGCCACCCGCCTGGGCGAGGACGCCGTCGAGGACGTCGTCGTGGTCGGACGGCACTGCGAATCCGGCGACGTGCTCATCGATCCGCTGCGCTTGCCCGCCCCGCGGGTCGACGATCTGCTCGCGGTCGCCGCCACCGGCGCCTACACGCACACCATGGCGAACAACTACAACGGCTATCGTCGTCCGCCCGTGGTGTTCGTCCGGGACGGATCCGCGAAAGCCGTCATCCGCCGCGAGACCTGGGACGACCTGTTCGACCGCGACCTGTGAGCCCGCAGCACGTCAGACCGGCGTGACGGTGACCTGGATGCTCTTCATCAGCGGCTGATCGCTCTGCGCACTGAAGTCGGCGTGCCCGATCAGCACGTTCAGCTCCGGCATGTACCCGGCCGCGTTCCCCCGCGGCAGGTCGTACGGGACCGCGCGGAACGCATGCACGGCCCTGGTCGACCCGTCCTTCGACGTCGAGCGGATGTCGACGAGGTCGCCCTCGGCGATACCGCGATCACGCATGTCGTCGACGTGCAGGAAGATCAGCTCGCGCAGGTTCTTCACGCCGCGGTAGCGGTCGTTCGCGGAGTAGATCGTGGTGTTCCACTGGTCGTGCGAGCGCATGGTCTGCAGCACCAGGGTCTCGCGCGATGCCGGGATCACGTCGGGCAGCGGTGCGTGCGAGAACTCGGCCTTGCCGGACTCGGTCTCGAACACCCGCTCCCTGGCGGGCTGCGGGATCCGGAAGCCGTGCCGGTTGCGGATCCGCTCGTTGAAGCCCTCGAAGCCGGGCAGCACCTGCGCCATGACATCGCGGATCCGGTCGTAGTCGGCGATGTAGCCGTCCCACGGGGTGTGCGTCTGCGGCAGCGTCGCCTTGGCGATCCCCGCGACGATCGCGAGCTCGGAACGCAGGTACGGCGACGCGGGGCGCTTGCGCCCGACCGAGAGGTGCACCATGCTCATGGCGTCCTCGACGGTGACGCCCTGCGGGCCTGCCTCCTGCTGGTCGCGCTCGGTGCGGCCCAGGCAGGGCAGGATCAGGGCCTTCTCGCCGTGCACGAGGTGGCTGCGGTTGAGCTTCGTGCTCACCTGCACGGTGAGCCGGCAGCGGGAGAGCCCCGCCGCGGTGAACGGGGTGTCGGGCGCGGCCAGCACGAAGTTCCCGCCCATGCCCACGAACACCTTCACGGTGCCGTCGTGCATGCCGCGGATGGTCCGCACGGTGTCCAGTCCCGGATGCCGGGGCGGATCGATGCGGCACACCTCGGCGAGCCGGTCGGTCCAGGCCGGCGGGCGGTGGTCGATGCCGCAGGTGCGGTTGCCCTGCACGTTGCTGTGCCCGCGCACGGGCGACGGGCCGGTGCCGGGCCGGCCGATGTTGCCGCGCAGCAGCAGCAGGTTCACGATCTCGCGAACCGTGTCGACGCCGTGCTCGTGCTGGCTCACGCCGAGGCACCAGCTGATCACGGTGCGCTCGGAGGCGAGGTAGATCGCCGCGGCGGCCCGGATCCGCTCCTCACTCAGGCCGGACTGCCGCACCAGCTCCGCCCACGGCGTCGCCTCGACCAGTGACCGGTAGTCGTCGACCCCCTGCGTGAGCGTGCCCAGGAACTCCTCGTCGAGCACACCCGGATCGGTCTCCGACGCCTCGAAGACGGCCTTCGCCATGCCGCGGATCAGCGCGAGATCGCCGCCGAGCCGCACCTGCAGGTTCATCGTGCTCGTGTCGGTGCTGCGGTTCAGCGCCATGTCGACGAACTCATGGGGCACGATCGTGCGCGTGGCGCCGGCCTCCACGAGCGGGTTGACGTGCACGACCTGGGCGCCGCGGCGGACGGCATCGGACAGCGCGGTCAGCATGCGCGGGGCGTTCGACGCTGCGTTCACGCCCAGGACGAAGAGCGCGTCGCACTCCTCCCAGTCCCGCAGATCGGCCGTGCCCTTGCCCGTGGCGAGCGACGCCTTCAACGCCCGCCCCGATGCCTCGTGGCACATGTTCGAGCAGTCCGGCAGATTGTTCGTGCCGTACTCGCGCACCATCAGCTGGTAGAGGAAGGTCGCCTCGTTGCTGAGCCGGCCCGAGGTGTAGAAGCTGGCCTGGTCCGGGCTGTCGAGGCCCTGCAGCTCCGCTCCGATGAGCGCGAACGCGTCGTCCCACGTGATCGGCACGTAGCGATCGCTCGCGGCGTCGTAGCTCATCGGCTCGGTGAGCCGTCCCTGATCCTCCAGATCGAAGTCGGTCCATCCCGACAGCTCGGAGACAGTGTGGGTCGCGAAGAACTGCCGGTCGACGCGCTTGCTGGTCATCTCCCACGTGACGTGCTTGATGCCGTTCTCGCAGATGTCCAGACGCAGGTTGCCGAGGTCGTCGGGCCAGGCGCACCCCGGGCAGTCGTAGCCGGACACGCCGTGGTTCATGAGGAGCATCGCGCCGGATCCGGCGACGGGCTCGCGCTGCTTCGCCAGCACCATGCCGACCGACTTCGCCGCTCCCCAGCCCGCAGCGGGGTGACGATAGGGTTTGCGCGACCAGACCCCGGTCGTGCGGGGCCCGTAGCCGCCCTGCCGGGGCTCCGCGGGCAGGAGCCCGAACGAGGTCCCTCCGCTGGAGTGCATGTCGTCGCTCATCGCCCTGCCTGCCCTTCCCGCGCGGGAACCTCGCCTCGCGCCTGCGCATCGATCCGTACGCGCTGTTCCTGCGCGTACACGTTCATGGAGCTGCCCCGGACGAATCCGATCAGGGTCAACCCGGATTCCTCGGCGAGCTCCGCGGCCAGCGACGACGGCGCCGACACCGCGGAGAGGATCGGGATCCCCGCCATGACCGCCTTCTGTACCAGCTCGAAACTCGCGCGCCCCGACACCTGCAGCACCGTCGCACGCAGCGGCAGCCGCCCCTCCTGAAGGGCCCAGCCGATCACCTTGTCGACGGCGTTGTGCCGGCCGACGTCCTCGCGGATCACGAGCTGCTCGCCGGTGGCGGCGTCGAACAGCCCCGCGGCGTGCAGCCCGCCGGTCTTCTCGAACGCGGCCTGGCCGGCGCGGAGCCGGTCGGGCAGCTCGGCGATCCACGCCGCGTCGACCTCGGTGGCGTCGACGGCGAGGTCGTGCGGTGACACCGTGCGCACGGCGTCGACGCTCGCCTTTCCGCACACGCCGCACGAACTCGTCGTGTAGAACCGGCGCGCCTCGTCGGCGCCGGGCAGCCACACGCCCGCCGCGAGGGTCGCGTCGAGCACGTTGTAGGTGTTCTCCGCGCCGCCGGTGCCGGGACCGCCGCAGTGGATCGCGGAGCGGAAGTCGTCCCGGTGGGCGATCACGCCCTCAGAGACGAGGAACCCGATCGCGAGCTCGACGTCGTGGCCCGGGGTGCGCATCGTGACGGCGAGTGGAGCGCCGCCGATGCGGATCTCGAGCGGCTCTTCGACCGCCAGCGTGTCGGCGCGACGGCGCGCGCCCTCTCCGAGAGCGATCCGGGTGACCGGCCGCAGCGTCGTGATCCGTCCCACGGCTCGACCCTACTCGCGGATCCGTTCGTTGCGAACGTCACCGGGCCGGAGTCGCCCGAACGGATCGCTGCCGCGTGGGCGGAGCCTGCTCAGCGCGGGCGGGTCCTGCTCAGTCCTGTTCGGCGGCGGCCAGCGGCGCGGGCTCGGCGATCGGCACGACCGGGCAGTCCTTCCACAGGCGCTCGAGGCCGTAGTAGGTGCGCTCCTCCTCGTGAAAGACGTGCACGATGAGGTCGCCGAAGTCCAGCAGCACCCAGCGGGCCTCGCTGCGGCCCTCGCGGCGCACGCGCTTGAAACCGGCCTCGATCATGCGATCCTCGATCTCGTCGGCGATCGCGGCGACGTTGCGCTCGCTGTTGCCGGTGACGAGGAGGAACACGTCGACGAGCGGGAGCGGCTCGGAGACGTTCAGCGCGAGCAGATCCTCACCGCCCTTGGCACGGGCCGCATCCGCGGCGATCTGAAGCATCTCTGTGGCGGAGACGGGGGACTGCATCAAGAGAGGGCTCCTGTGGTGATGGCGACGATGAGGGCGCCGACGAGGGCGACGGCGAGAACGCCGGCCGTGATGGTCAGCGCGAGCATGAGCTTGTTGCTCTTCTCGGGCTCCGGGGGTCGGATGACCTCTCCGGCGGGCTTGATGGTGCCGATCGCCGCACTCGCGGCGATCGGGGTGGGTGAGGAGGCCGGGGCGAGCTCGCCGTCGACGAGCACGGCGTCGACCTCCTTGCCGTCGGCGAAGCCGTCGGCGTGACCGCGCGAGCCGAGACCGGCGGGGAGGTCGTAGCTGCCGGTGACGAGGATCTCCCCCGTGGACGCCACAGGGCCTGACAGCGACGGGCCGGAGGGCGCCTGCTGGAAGATGAGCGCGTTCGGCGCCGCATGGTGGGATCCGGTGGAATCGCCGATGAGCGCGTCGAACGAGTTGACGACCGGCGCGTTCGTCTGCTGGGCGAGAACACGGCGGCCGAAGCCCGCGTTCACGGTCGGCTCGTCGTCGGATTCGGGCTCGGGATCGGATCCGCCGAGCAGCGATTCGATCGTCGGTTCCTCGTCCGCCACAGGTTCGGTCCACGGCGCAGCGTCGGGGGCGAACGGCAGCGGCGGCGCGGATGCGGCCACCGGCGCGGGCGTGAAGACCTCGTCGACCGCGGGAGCGGCGGGAAGGACGGGCGGCGCCGTGGGGCGCACGGCTTCGGTCGGAGCCGCGGGGGCCGCGGGCGCCGGCACCTCGGCGGTGTCCGGCGCGGGCTCTTCGAGACGGGCGCGACTCGCCGCCTCCTGCGCGCGCATCATCGCGAAGACCGACACGGGCGCGACGGCCTGCTCGGCGTCGTCCACCCCGTCCTGCTCATCGGCATCGGAGGCGGGCTCGTAGGAGCGGCGCCGGGTGGGGTACGCGGCGCGGGGAACGTCGGTGATCATCGCCGGGGCCTCAGGGGCGGCAGGGCGCTCCGGGATCGTCAGCGGAGCCGGGACCGCCTCGGGGGCGGTGTCGGCCACGGTCTCATCCACGACGGCGACCGATGCCGTGCGGATCTGCTCCTGCTCGCGCATCTGACGCCGGGTCAGCGGTTCGGGCTCCGGCTCCGGTTCAGGCTCCGCCTGCAGTTCGGGCTCGGGGGCGACGACGTCGGCGGCCTGCTCCGCCTCGGCGGCAAGGCGCGCGGCCTCGGCGTCTTCCGGAGTGACGATCGGGGTCGATCCCGTGAGTCGGGCTTCCCGCAACTCCTTGCGGGTCAGCTGAGGCTGATCCGATGTGCTCATGACGTGCTCCGATAAAGATGATGCTTCGCGATGTACTGGACCACTCCGTCCGGTACGAGGTACCAGACCGGGTCTCCCTCTCGGACCCGGGAACGGCAGTCCGTCGACGAGATCGAGAGGGCCGGGACCTCCAGTTGACTGACATCGTCGCTGGGCAGACCGTCCGTGCTCAGCACGTGGCCGGGTCGGGAAACCGCGACGAAGTGGGCGAGGTCCCACAGTTCATCATGATCCCTCCAGCTGAGAATCTGCGCCACGGCGTCCGCGCCCGAGATGAAGAAGAACTCCGCATCCGGCCGCTGCGCCTTCAGATCGCGCAGCGTGTCGATCGTGTACGTCGGCCCGTCGCGGTCGATGTCGACACGGCTGACGGTGAAGCTCGGGTTCGATGCGGTCGCGATCACCGTCATCAGATAGCGGTGCTCCCCCGCCGACACGCCGCTCTTCTGCCACGGCTCGCCGGTGGGGACGAAGATGACCTCGTCCAATCCGAAGGAATGCGCGACCTCGCTCGCGGCGACGAGGTGACCGTGATGGATCGGGTCGAAGGTTCCGCCCATCACGCCGATCCGCGGCGCCGGAGTGGTCGTCATCGGATCAGCTCAGTGACCGTGGCCGGCCCCGTGCCCTTCGTTTCCGTGGGCGTGTCCGTGCTCCGCCGCCCAGGCCTCGGCCTTCGCGGCGTGGCGGTTGGCGACGTTGCGGTACGAGAACGCGACCAGGCCGAGCAGCGTGAACACGCCGGCGGCGATCAGACCGAACGGAAGGGTCTCCAGCGCGATGTTTCCGTGCCCGGTGTTCTCTGCAGCGGCCTGCACGAGCTGTGCGACGAGGTTCATCGATTCTCCAGGATGAGGGTGATCAGGGTGGATCTCAGTCCCTCAGTCTAGCCCTCAGGCGCGGGTCTGCCCCGCCCCACGCGCGAGCCACTTGGTGCTGGTCAGCTCGGCGAGTCCCATCGGGCCCCGCGCGTGCAGCTTCTGGGTCGAGATGCCCACCTCGGCGCCGAACCCGAACTCGCCGCCGTCGGTGAACCGCGTGGAGGCGTTGGCCATCACGACGGCCGAGTCCACCTCCGCCAGGAAGCGGTCGATCGCGAGGGCGTCCGTGCTGATGATCGACTCGGTGTGGCCCGTGCTGTAGCGGCGGATGTGCGCGAGCGCCTCGTCCAGATCGCCGACCACGCGCATCGACAGATCGAGGCTCATGTGCTCGGTCGCCCAGTCCTCGTCGGTGGTCGCCACCGCCGCAGGCACCAGTCGCCGGATCTCCTCGTCGCCGTGGATCGTCACGCCCTGCGCGAGCAGGGCCGCGGCGACCTCGGGCACGACGCGCTGGGCGGCGGCGCGGAGCACCAGCACCGTCTCCACCGCGTTGCACACGCTCGGACGCTGCACCTTCGCGTTCACGACGATGTCCCGCGACCAGTCCAGCGGCGCCGACTCGTCGAGCACGATGTGCACGACACCCGCCCCGGTCTCGATCACGGGCACGGTCGACTCTGTGACCACGGTCTCGATCAGGGACGCGCTCCCGCGCGGCACCAGCACGTCGATGAGGCCGCGGCCATGCATCATCGCGGTCGCCCCGGCACGGCCGAAGTCGTCGACGGTCTGGATCGCCTCGGAGCTCACCCCCGCGGACGCCAGCGCGTCCCGCATGACCCGCACGAGCACGGTGTTGCTCTCCCTGGCCGCGCTGCCGCCGCGCAGGACGACGGCGTTGCCCGAGCGCAGCGCGAGCGCCGCGATGTCGACGGTCACGTTCGGCCGGGCCTCGTAGATCGCGCCGACGACGCCGAACGGCACGCGCACCTGCTCCAGCGCGACGCCGTTGGGCATCCGGTGCCCCCCGACGACCCGGCCCACCGGATCCGGCAGCGCCGCGACCTCGCGGACCGCGTCGGCGAGCGCGGCGATCCGCTTCTCGTCCAGCCGCAGCCGATCCAGAAGCGCGTCGCCGATGCCCTCCGCGGCACCGCGGGCGAGGTCGCGCGCATTGGCGGCGATGATGTCGGCGGATCCGGCGGTGAGTGCGTCGGCGATCGCGTGCAGGGCGCGGACCTTGCCGTCGCTGGTCAGCCGCGCGGTCTCCCGCGAGGCCTCCTTGGCGGCGCGCATGCGCGTCTCGGGCGAATCCTCGACGACGGAGGGCACGACGATCTCGGCGAAGGCGGTGGACATGTCGTCAGTGTATCGAGCCGCCGACGGGGCGGGCTCGCCGATGACGGATTCCCGGGTCAGAGGGCGGGTTCGAACCAGGTGCCGATCTCGGCCCCTGCGAGCGCCTCGGCGACGAGATCCGCGCTCGTCACGAGCACGCCGATCCCGGATGCGGCCGCGAGGCGTGCCGCGGACACCTTGGTCGCCGCTCCCCCGGTGCCGACGCCGTTCACGACCGTCGAGCCGAACTCCAGCCCGGACAGGTCGGCGCCCGCGGTGACGAGGTCGAGCGGCTCCGCGGCCGGATCGGAGGGCGGCCGGGTGTACAGCGACTCGACGTCGCTGAGCAGCACCAGCGCATCGGCGCCGATCAGCTGGGCGACGAGGGCGCCGAGGCGGTCGTTGTCGCCGAAGCGGATCTCCTGGGTCGCGACCGTGTCGTTCTCGTTCACGATGGGCAGCACCCGCAGCCCGAGCAGCCGTTCCATCGCGCGCTGCGCGTTGCTGCGGGAGGTCGGCTGCTCCAGGTCGCCGGTCGTGAGCAGCACCTGCCCCGCCACGATGCCGTGCGGGCGCAGCGCTTCCTGATAGCGGTAGATCAGCACGTTCTGCCCGACCGCGGCCGCCGCCTGCTGCGTGGCGAGGTCGGTCGGCCGCGCCTCCAGCTCGAGGAACGGGATCCCGGTCGCGATCGCACCGGAGGAGACCAGCACGATCTCCGTGCCGCGCGCGTGCGCGGTCGCCAGCGCCTCCACGAGAAGAGGGATCCGCCAGGCGGCGTCACCGCTGATCGACGACGAGCCCACCTTCACGACGATCCGCGCGGCCTCGGGCAGCGCGGAACGGGTGAGCGCGGTCATTCGTCGTCTCCGGCGGCTCCCGCCTGGTGGCCGTCTCCGGCGCCGTCCTGAGTGCCGCGGATCGCAAGGCGCTCTCGCTCGTCCTCGGCGCGCAGGGCGGCCTTGGCGTCCATGCGCTCGTGGTAGCGCTGGCGCCGCTCGTTGGTGGTGCGGCGGTTGTTCGGGTCGAACCGGGAGTCCAGGCCGCGCGGCGAGGTGATCAGCTCGGCCGCGGAGGACATCTGCGGCTCCCAGTCGAACACGATGCTCTCGCCGGCGCCGATCACGACGGTGGATCCGCGCGTCGCCCCCAGACGGAACAGCTCGTCCTCGACGCCGAGCTTCTCGAGGCGGTCGGCCAGGAAGCCGACGGCCTCCTCGTTGGTGAAGTCGGTCTGCTGCACCCAGCGGACCGGCTTGTCGCCGAGGATCCGGTACACGTTGCCGTAGCTGCCGCCCTCGACGCGGATCTCGAACTCCTTCTTCGACCCGCGGGGGCGGATGACGACCCGCTCCTTGGGAGCCTGTGCGGCGGCGGCCAGCTCCGCCCGGTGCTTGTCGACGATCTCGCCGAGTGCGAAGGTGAGCGGGCGCAGGCCCTCGTGCGAGACGGAGGAGATCTCGAACACGCGGAAACCGCGCGCTTCCAGATCCGGGCGGATGAAGTCGGCGAGCTCGCGCGCCTCCGGCACATCGATCTTGTTGAGCGCGACGACCTGAGGCCGCTCCAGCAGCGGCAGCTGCCCCTCGGGGACCTCGTACGCGGCGAGCTCGGCGAGGATCACGTCGAGATCGCTCAGCGGATCCCGGCCGGGCTCGAGCGTGGCGCAGTCGATGACGTGCAGCAGCGCGGAGCAGCGCTCGACGTGCCGCAGGAACTGCAGGCCGAGCCCGCGGCCCTCGCTGGCGCCCTCGATGAGGCCCGGCACGTCGGCGACGGTGTACCGCGAGTCGCCCGCCTGCACGACGCCGAGGTTCGGATGCAGTGTCGTGAATGGGTAGTCGGCGATCTTCGGGCGCGCCGCGGAGATCGCGGCGATCAGGCTCGACTTGCCGGCCGACGGGTATCCCACCAGGGCCACGTCGGCCACGGTCTTGAGCTCGAGCAGGACATCGCCCTCGAAGCCGGGGGTGCCCAGCAGCGCGAAGCCGGGGGCCTTGCGCTTCGGGGTCGCGAGCGCCGCATTGCCGAGGCCGCCTTGGCCGCCCTGGGCGACGACGTAGCGTTCGCCCGGTTCGACCATGTCGATCAGCACGTCGCCGTCCGTGTTCTTCACGACGGTGCCGACCGGGACGAGCAGCTCGAGGTCCTCGCCGATGTAGCCCGACCGGTGATCGCCCATCCCGAACCCGCCGTTGGCGGAGCTGCGGTGCGGGGAGTGGTGGTACGAGAGCAGCGTTCCGGTCTGCGGATCCGCGACCAGGACGATGTCGCCGCCGTCGCCGCCGTTGCCGCCGTCCGGACCGCCCAGAGGCTTGAACTTCTCGCGGTGCACGGAGACGCAGCCGTTGCCGCCCTTACCCGCACGCAGGTGCAGCGTCACCCTGTCGACGAACGTGACCATGCGGGATCCTCCAGGATTGCGGGTGTGCGGGAATGGTGCCGGAATGCGGAAACGGGACGAGCCGAAGCCCGCCCCGTCCCGAAGACAAGCTCAACCGGAGGCTGAGCCGTCGCAGCCTACTCGGCTGCTGCGACGATGTTGATGACCTTGCGGCCGCCCTTCGCGCCGAACTCGACCGCACCGGCGGCGAGGGCGAAAAGCGTGTCGTCGCCACCACGGCCGACGTTCACGCCGGGGTGGAAGTGCGTTCCGCGCTGGCGGATGAGGATCTCACCGGCGTTGACGGTCTGGCCGCCGAAGCGCTTCACGCCGAGTCGCTGTGCGTTGGAGTCACGACCGTTGCGGGTCGAGCTCGCACCCTTTTTGTGTGCCATTTCTCAGCTCCTCTTCGTGCTTACTTGATGCCGGTGATCTTGACGCGCGTGAGGTCCTGACGGTGGCCCTGGCGCTTCTTGTAACCGGTCTTGTTCTTGAACTTCTGGATGACGATCTTCGGGCCGCGGAGGTTGCCCAGAACCTCGGCCGTGACCTTGACCTTCGCGAGCTTGTCGGCGTCGGTGGTGATGGTGTCACCGTCGACGAGGAGCACCGCGGCAAGCTCGACCTTCTCGCCCTGGGCCGCCTTCAGGCGGTCGAGCTGAACGATCGTGCCGACCTCGACCTTCTCCTGGCGTCCACCGGCGCGCACTACTGCGTAAACCACTTCATACCTGTTTCGTTGGGGAGCGAGCGCTCCGTAATCTCACGGGAAGACTGTGCGTGCATCGCGCCACAGCAGAGGGACTGCAGTGGCGGGCGCGAGTTGCATGATCCCGCGGCGGCCGAGTGGGACGTCCGGCGCGGTGCACCAAGGAGCTACTTTACCGGAAGGACTCGCGGGCCGCAAAGCGAGTGCGGCCGTGTCGGGTTCTCGGCCCCGTTCGGACCCCCGATCCTCGTCCGCGTCTAGGATCTCGGCATGGCGATACTCGTGGACGATGCGGTCTGGCCCGCGCACGGCAGGCTCTGGGCGCACCTGGTCAGCGATGCCGCCCTGGACGAGCTGCACGCCTTCGCGTCCGCGCATGACATCCCGCCGCGGGCGTTCGACCTCGACCATTACGACGTCCCGGCGGACGCGCTCCCCCGGCTCCTCGCAGGCGGCGCCAGGCACGTGGGCGCGAAGGAGCTCACCCGGGCCCTGATCGCATCGGGGCTGCGCATCCCGGCGAGAGACAGGGCCGGCCTGCCCGATCGGCACCGGCGATGACCTCCGGCCGGCTCGAGGCCTTCAGCGACGGCGTCCTCGCGATCATCATCACGGTCATGGTGCTCGGTCTCGCCGTTCCGAAGGGGGGCACCTGGGCGGATCTCGTGCACACCTCGGGCCTGGGCCTGCTCACGTACCTGCTGAGCTTCGTGTACATCGGCATCTACTGGAACAACCACCACCACCTGTTCCAGCTGCGTCCCGCGGTCGACGGCATGGTGCTGTGGGCGAACCTGCATCTGCTGTTCTGGCTCTCCCTGTACCCGTTCACGACGGCCTGGCTGACCGAGTCCCACGTCGCGCAGGTGCCGACGGTCGTCTACGGCCTCAACCTGCTCGGCGCCGCGATCGGCTACTGGATCCTGCAGCAGACCATCACCCGACGCCCCGGCGGCGAGCGGATCCGCGCCGCGTTCGCGCGCGACGTGAAGGGCGTCGTCTCGCCCCTGCTCTACCTGGCCGGGATCGGACTGGCGTTCGTCGTGCCGTGGCTCGGGCTCGTGCCGTTCGTGATCGTCGCCGTGATCTGGCTGGTCCCGGACCGGCGGGTGGAGCGTTTTCTCAGCGCGGAGCACGTCTCGTCCCCCGCTTCAGAGACGGACGAGGAGGATCCGACGCTGTAGCGCCGGATCCTCCTGCTGTCCTGACGGTGGCCGTGGAGGATCGCCGTGGCGGCGGGCTCAGCCCGCGTCGCTCTTGGGCGCCGCTTCCGTCGTGTGCACGACGGCCGTACCGGCCGAGAGCGCGGCGGTGCTGACGCGGCGGCGGTTGCGGCCCTGTCCGGGCGCCTTCGGCTCGGGCAGCGCGTCCAGCACGGAGTCGAGCAGCTGCTGGGCCTCGGACTTGGGACCCTTGCCGCGCTCGGAGCCGCGCTTCTTGCGGGGCTTCTTCGCACGCTCCTGCGTCGCGTCTTCCACGACGACCTCCACCGGGGTGTCCCCGACGACGGGGGTCTCACCGGTCGCGCTGCGGGTGGACGCGGCGATCTGCGCCAGGGCCGACTTCGCCCCCTCGGGGATACCGTGCGTGCCGCCGTTCGCCGGAGCGATCGAGGGCGCGCCGCCGTTGCCGCCTGCGCCGTTGCCGTTCGACGAGCCGTTGCCGTTCGAGCTGTTGCCGTTCGCGGCGCCGGCCGAGCCGCCGCCGGTACCGCGCTGGCGGCGGTTGGAGCTCTGCACCGGGACTGCCGTGCGGTGCTTCACGACCGGGTCGTGATGCACGATCACACCACGGCCGGCGCACACCTCACAAGGCTCGCTGAAGGTCTCCAGCAGGCCGAGCCCGAGCTTCTTGCGGGTCATCTGCACGAGTCCCAGGGAGGTGACCTCCGCCACCTGGTGCTTGGTGCGGTCGCGGCTCAGGCACTCCACGAGGCGACGCAGCACGAGATCGCGGTTCGACTCGAGCACCATGTCGATGAAGTCGACGACGATGATGCCGCCGATGTCGCGCAGGCGCAGCTGGCGGACGATCTCCTCCGCCGCCTCGAGGTTGTTCTTCGTGACGGTCTCTTCGAGGTTGCCCCCGGATCCGACGAACTTGCCGGTGTTGACGTCGACGACCGTCATCGCCTCGGTGCGGTCGATCACGAGCGATCCGCCGGACGGCAGCCAGACCTTGCGATCCAGGGCCTTCTCGATCTGCTCGGTCACCCGGTAGACGTCGAACGGGTCGCTGGTGTCCTCGTAGGCCTCGACGCGGTCCAGCAGGTCGGGGGCGACGCTGTCGAGGTAGGAGCGGATGGTGCTGCCGGCATCGGCGCCCTGGATCCGCATCCGCGTGAAGTCCTCGTTGAATACGTCGCGGACGATCTTCACGAGCAGGTCGGGTTCGGCGTGCAGCAGCGCGGGGGCCTGCTGCGTCTCGACCTGCTTCTGGATGTAGCTCCACTGCGCGGTGAGCCGCTGCACGTCGTTGGTCAGCTGGTCCTCGGTGGCGCCCTCGGCCGCGGTGCGGACGATCACGCCGCTGGACTCGGGGAGCACCTCCTTGAGGATGCGCTTCAGGCGCGCCCGCTCGGTGTCGGGGAGCTTGCGCGAGATGCCGTTCATCGAGCCGTTCGGCACGTACACGAGGTAGCGGCCGGGCAGCGAGATCTGGCTGGTCAGGCGCGCGCCCTTGTGGCCCACCGGATCCTTGGTGACCTGCACGAGCACCCGGTCGCCCGCCTTGAGCGCGAGCTCGATGCGGCGCGGCTGGTTGCCGGTCTCGACGTTGGCCCAGTCCACCTCGCCGGAGTAGAGCACGGCGTTGCGGCCACGGCCGATGTCGACGAACGCGGCCTCCATGCTGGGCAGCACGTTCTGCACGCGGCCGAGGTACACGTTGCCGATGAGCGACGCGTCCTGGTTGCGGGCGACGTAGTGCTCGACCAGCACGTTGTCCTCGAGCACGGCGATCTGCGTGCGGCCGTTCTTGGAACGCACGATCATCTCGCGATCGACGGCCTCACGGCGGGCGAGGAACTCCGCCTCGGTGACCACAGGGCGACGACGACCGGCATCGCGGCCGTCGCGACGGCGCTGCTTCTTCGCCTCGAGCCGAGTGGATCCCTTGATTGCCTTGGGCTCGGTGATGTACTCGACGACGCGCTGCCGCTGCCGCGGCTGATCGCTCTCTCCGCCGCGGCCGCGCGTGCGCCGGCCGAACGAGTCGTCGGCGTCGCGGTCGTCGCGGGCATCCCGTGCGTCACGGGCATCCCGGGCGTCGCGCGCGGAGCGGGCCGGGAGCGGCACGATCGTGGGTGCGTAGAAGTGCAGCTGCGTCGAGACGCGGGACACGAAGACCTCGGGCAGCAGGCCGAGGCTCACCGCGGTGAGCGGTGCGGGCTCGGAGTCCGCGGCCGGCTCGGGCTCAGCAACGGGCTCGGGCTCGGGCTCGGCGACGGGCTCGGGCTCGGCGACGGGCTCCGGCTCCGCGACGGGCGTCTCCGCCGCCGGCTCGGCGATGGGCTCCGTCGAGCCGTCCTCGGTCGGCTCGGCCGCGGTCGCCTCAGCGACGTCCGCGTGCTCTGCGGGCTGCTCGACCTGCGCGGGCGTCTGCTCCGCGGGTTCGGGCGCTACCGGCAGCAGCGCATCGAGGTCGAGGGTAGGGGTGTTGTCATTGTTCTCGTCGGCCATCTCTGGCGTACTCCCTGCACAGCGGCCCAGCCGCCGTGAATTCTCTCGTGCGACGCGCCTGGCGCCGCGAACTCAACCGGTCTGCGATCGGCATGTGCTCTGATCGCTGGGGGCAGGAGCCCCCGAAGTCTGTATTCGCCGTCCGCCATCGGGCGGGTCGACGCCTTCATTATCGCACCATCGGGCCCGGATCCTCGACTCGACGCGATCCGCTGTGGCCCTCGTGCATCCTGCGCAGATGAGCGACTGCGATAATCGCGGCATGTCTGCACAGCGCAACCTCTCGGGAAACCGCCCCGTCGGCTACGCCATCTGGCTCATCCTGGCGAGCGTCTTCGGGTGGTGGGCCGCCTTCCAGCTCACGCTCGACAAGTTCGCCATACTCGAGAATCCGAGCACGGCGCTGAACTGCAACGTCAGCGTGCTCGTCCAGTGCGGCACCAACCTCGAGTCCTGGCAGGGATCGGTGTTCGGCTTCCCGAATCCGCTCATCGGAGTGACCGGATGGATGGCCCCGCTCGTGATGGGCGTCGCGATCCTCGCCGGCGCCCGCTTCCCGCGCTGGTTCTGGACCCTGTTCGGGCTCGGGATCACGGGCGCATTCGTCTTCATCTGCTGGCTGATCGGACAGAGCTTCTTCGCGCTGCACACGCTGTGCCCATGGTGCGCACTGACCTACGTCGTGACGATCCCGACGTTCTTCGCGACCGTGCTCCAGCTCTTCGCGAACGGGACCTTCCCCGTCAGCCGCGGCGCGCGCGAACGTGCGGGACGCCTCATGGCCTGGGTGCCGCTCGCCTCGATCCTCGCCTTCGCGATCATCGTGCTGCTCGCGCAGAGCGCCGGCGTCGACCTCATCGGCGAGATCATCCGCCTCGTCCGCGGCTGAGCCCGCGTCATCCCACGCGAGACTCCGGTTCTTGCATGAGAAACCCGTTATTGCCTGGTGTCTCATGCAGAAACCGGAGTCTCGCGATGCCTCGGCTCAGCTGAACCAGATGCCGAGCTCGCGGGCGGCGGACTCGAGCGAGTCGGAGCCGTGCACGAGGTTCTGCTGCACCTTCAGGCCCCAGTCGCGGCCGAAGTCGCCACGGATCGTGCCGGGCGCGGCCGTGGTCGGATCGGTGGTGCCGGCGAGGGAGCGGAACCCCTCGATGACGCGGTTGCCGGCAAGGCGGATCGCGACCGAGGGTCCTGACAGCATGAACTCGAGCAGGGGCTCGTAGAACGGCTTGCCCTCGTGCTCGGCGTAGTGCGCCGCGAGCAGATCGCGGTCGGGCTCGACGAGGCGGATGTCGACGAGCGCGTAGCCCTTCGCCTCGATGCGGGCCAGGATCGCGCCGGTGAGGCCGCGCGCGACGCCGTCGGGCTTGACCAGGACAAGGGTCTCTTCGGTGGGCATGTCAGTCGCTCTCTGTCGTGGGAGGGGTGTTCTCAGTGGCGGCGAACGCCAGGGCGGCACGATCGGCGCGCCCGCCGACGATCATCGCGTAGGTCCACATGCCGCCGAAGACGATCACGACCAGACCGATCGCGGGCACCAGGATGGCGGACAGCAGGACGATGACCTGCAGGATCCATCCCATCACGATTCCGCTGCGACTGCCCATCAGCCCCGCGGCGACCAGCATCGCCACGGCGACGACGGCGCCGCCGACGATCGCCCACCAGGGCGCCACGTCCGGCCCCAGCGCCTTCAGCCCGAAGACCGTGAGCCCGGCGAGCGAGACGACGATCGCCTCGAACCCGAGGACGACGGATCCCAGCTTCTGCACGAGGCCGCGCGGCGTGCGGGCCCGACGGGTGGCGGTGGGCGCCCCTGCTGCTGTCTCGTCGGTCATGCGCGCCATCCGCTCTTCCAGTCCTCCGCGGTGGCGAGGGCGATGGCCTCTCCGGCCAGCACCACGGATCCCGCGATGATCACGGCACGGCGCTCCGCGGAGGCCGCCCACTCCCTGGCCGCCTCCGCAGCGTCGGAGAGCGCGGGGTGCACGGAGACCCGTCCCCCGGCCCGCTCCACGAGATCGGCGAGCCGATCGGGGTCGTCGGAGCGCTCCGAGTCCGGGGCCGTCGCGAACACGTGCTCGGCCGACGGCAATAGCGCCTCGACGATTCCGGCCGCGTCCTTGTCGCCGAGGACGCCGAGCACGAGACCCCACTCGTCGAAGTCGAAGCTGTCGCGCAGAGCCTCGGCGAGGGCGCGCGCGCCGAGCGGGTTGTGCGCCGCGTCCACCACCACGGTCGGGGCGATGCCGAGCAGCTGCAGGCGCCCCGGCGAGGTCGCGCCCTGCAGGCCCTCGGCGAGGATGTCGCCGACGATCGCGCGCTGCGCTCCGCCGATCAGCGACTCGACGGCCACGATCGCCAGCGCCGCGTTGAAGCCCTGGTGCGCGCCGTACAGCGGCAGGTACTCCTCGGCGTACTGCCCGGCGAGTCCGCGCACGGTGATCTGCTGCCCGCCGACGGCGAGGCGCTGCTCGACGAGGGCGAAGTCCTGGCCCTCGAACGCGATCGTGGCGCCGCGCTCGGCCGCCACGCGACGCAGCACGGCCTCGGCCTCGGGCGTCTGCCGGGCCGAGACGACGGCGGCGCCGTCCTTGATGATCCCGGCCTTGACCTCGGCGATCTTCGCGATCGTGTCGCCCAGCCGATCCGCGTGGTCCAGGTCGATCGGCGTGAACACGGCGACGTCGCCGTCGGCGGTGTTCGTGGAGTCCCAGGATCCGCCCATGCCGACCTCGAGCACGAGCACGTCGATCGGCGCGTCCGCGCAGGCCACGAACGCGAGCACGGTGAGCAGCTCGAAGAACGTCAGCGGGGCGTCGCCGGCCGCCTCGAGCTCGGCGTCGACGATCCCGACGAACGGCTCGATCTCGTCCCACGCGTCGGCCACGGCCGCGTCGGCGATCGGGGCGCCGTCGATCATGATCCGCTCGGTGAAGCGCAGCAGATGCGGGCTGGTGAAGAGCCCGGTGCGCAGTCCGTGCGCGCGCAGCAGGCTCTCGATCATGCGCGCGGTCGAGGTCTTGCCATTGGTGCCCGTGAGGTGCACCACACGATAGGTCCTCTGCGGGTCGTCCAGGAGTTCGAGCAGCCGGGCGGTGCGCTCCTTGCGGGGCTGCACCCAGCGCTCCCCCGCCCGCTCCAGCAGCGCGGAGTAGACGGCGTCCGAGCGTTCGCGGTCGTCGGTCATGACATATCTCCGATCCGGCTCACGGCGACGGCGAACCCGCCGCGGTTGGCGTAGATGCCCGCGCCGATGTCGGCGATGAACTCGGCAGTGGCGAAGTCCGATCCCGCGTCGAGTACCGCATGCTCGACGGCGAGCGTCTCCTCGGCCACCCCCGCGGCGTCGAACGCGCTGCGGACGGCGGCCGCGTCCTCGGCATCGTCGAAGCGCAACTGCAGGCGGATCCGGTCGCTCACGTCGAAGCCGGCGTTCTTGCGGGTCTCCTGCACCGCGCGGATCACGTCACGAGCCAGGCCCTCGGCCTCGAGCTCGGGCGTGGTCGCCGTGTCCAGCAGCACGAACCCTCCGCTCGGCACGACGGCCAGGGCCTCCCCGTCCGGCCGGCCCGTGGTCTCCAGTGCGAGCTCGTACTCGTGCGGCTCCAGGGCGATGCCGTCGGCGGTCACCACGCCGGACTCCTCGGTCCAGAAGCCGGCCTTCGCGGCCTGGATGACCTTCTGCACGTTCCTGCCGAGACGGGGTCCTGCCGCACGGGCGTTGACGCTCAGGCGGTGACTGATCCCGTACTCGGCCGCGGTGCCGTCGCTCTGCGTGACGAGCTCGACGGTCTTCACGTTGAGCTCTTCGCGCAGGATGTCCTCGAACGGCGCGAGTGCGGCGGCGTCCGGCGTGACGACGGTGAGCCGCGCGAGCGGAAGGCGCACACGCAGCTTCTCCTTCTTGCGCAGCGCGTTGCCCACGCTGGACAACTCGCGCACGGCGTCCATCGCGTCGCGCACATCGTCCGCGTGCGGGAACAGATCGGCGTCCGGCCAGTCGGTCAGGTGCACGCTGCGCCCGCCGGTGAGGCCCTGCCAGACGCGTTCGCCGATCAGCGGCACGAGGGGCGCCGCGACCCGCGTCAGCGTCTCGAGCACCGTGTAGAGCGTGTCGAAGGCCTCGGTGCTCTTCGGGTCCTCGGTCACGCCGACCCAGAACCGGTCGCGGGAGCGCCGGATGTACCAGTTCGTGAGCACCTCGGCGAAGTCGCGCAGGCGCCCGGCGGCCGTGGTCGAGTCCAGGCCCTCCAGATCCGCCTGCACACCGCGGACGAGGTCTCCGGTGCGGGCCAGGATGTACCGGTCCAGCACATCGGTCGAGTCGGTGCGCCACTGGGCCTCGTAGCCGGTGCCGTCGGTCCCTGAGCCGGTCGAAGGGCCCCCGGCGGCATTCGCATACGTCGCGAAGAAGTACCACGAGTTCCACAGCGGCAGGATGAACTCGCGCACGCCCGCGCGGATCCCCTCCTCCGTGACCGACAGGTTGCCGCCGCGCAGCACCGAGCTCGACATCAGGAACCAGCGCATCGCGTCGGATCCGTCCCGGTCGAACACCTCCGAGACGTCCGGATAGTTGCGCAGCGACTTGGACATCTTGTAGCCGTCGGAGCCGAGCACGATGCCGTGGCAGCTCACGCCGGTGAACGCCGGTCGGTCGAACAGCGCGGTCGACAGCACGTGCATGAGGTAAAACCAGCCGCGGGTCTGCCCGATGTACTCGACGATGAAATCGGCCGGCGAGTGCGAGTCGAACCACTCCTGGTTCTCGAACGGGTAGTGCACCTGCGCGAACGGCATGGATCCGGAGTCGAACCACACGTCGAAGACGTCCTCGATACGGCGCATCGTGCTCTTGCCCGAGGGGTCGTCCGGGTTCGGCCGGGTGAGCTCGTCGATGAACGGCCGGTGCAGGTCGACCTCGCCGGCGGTGTTGCGCGGCAGCCGGCCGAAGTCGCGCTCGAGGTCGGCGAGGGATCCGTAGGCGTCGACGCGCGGGTGCTCCGGGTCGTCGCTCTTCCAGATCGGGATCGGGGATCCCCAGTAGCGGTTGCGGCTGATCGACCAGTCGCGCGCGCCCTCGAGCCACTTGCCGAACTGGCCGTGCTTGACGTTCTCCGGCACCCAGGTGATCTGCTCGTTGTTCGCGAGCATGTCGTCCTTGAAGTCCGTGACGCGCACGAACCAGCTGGACACCGCCTTGTAGATGAGCGGGTTCCGGCAGCGCCAGCAGTGCGGGTAGGAGTGCAGGTAGCTCTGCAGGCGCAGCAGCCGGCCGTTGCCGCGCAGCAGGCGCACGAGCGGCGTGTTCGCGTCCATCCAGAGCTCTCCCGCCACGTCGGTGACGTTCGGCAGGAACCGCCCGCCCTCGTCGAGCGACAGGATGGTCGGGATCCCCGCGGCGCCGGCGACGCGCTGGTCGTCCTCACCGTAGGCGGGCGCCTGGTGCACGATGCCGGTGCCGTCGCTCGTGGTGACGTAGTCGTCGACGAGGATCCGCCAGGCGTTCTCGGTGCCCCAGACCTCGGCGTCGGCGTAGTAGTCGAACAGGCGCTCGTAGGTGATGTGACCGAGCTCGGCGCCGGTCACCGTGGCCTGCACTGCGGCGAGCGCGTCGTCGGCGCTGTCGTAGCCGAGGTCCTTCGCGTAGCCGCCCAGGAGGTCGCGCGCGAGCAGGAACCGGTCGCCTTGCGCGCCCTCCGCGGCGCCGTACGGACCCACCGGCAGCACGGCGTAGACGATCTCCGGCCCTACCGCGAGCGCGAGGTTGGTGGGCAGGGTCCACGGGGTCGTGGTCCAGGCCAGCGCTCGCACGCCCTCGAGCCCGAGCGCGACCGCCTTGTCGCCGGTGAGCGGGAAGCTCACGGTGACCGAGGGATCCTGACGCTCCTTGTACACGTCGTCGTCCATGCGCAGCTCGTGCGCGGACAGCGGCGTCTCGTCGCGCCAGCAGTACGGGAGGACGCGGTAGCCCTCATAGGCGAGACCCTTGTCGTGCAGGGTCTTGAACGCCCAGAGCACGCTCTCCATGTAGCTGAGATCGAGCGTCTTGTAGCCACGATCGAAGTCGACCCAGCGCGCCTGCCGGGTGACGTAGTCCTGCCACTCATGCGTGTAGGCGAGCACCGACTCGCGCGCCTTCGCATTGAAGACGTCGATGCCCATCTGCTCGATCTCGTCCTTCTCGGTGATCCCGAGCTGCTTCATCGCCTCGAGCTCGGCGGGCAGGCCGTGCGTGTCCCACCCGAACACGCGGTCGACCTTCTTGCCGAGCATGGTCTGGAAGCGCGGGAACAGGTCCTTCGCATAGCCCGTGAGCAGGTGACCGTAGTGTGGCAGGCCGTTCGCGAACGGCGGGCCGTCGTAGAAGACCCATTCCTCGCCACCCTCGCGCTGAGCGATCGACGCGCGGAACGTGTCGTCGGCCTCCCAGAACGCGAGCACATCACGCTCGATTTCGGGGAAGCGCGGGCTCGGGGTCACGGCCGCAGAGCCGGTCGAGGAGTCGGCGGCGGGGCCGAAGGATCCGGCGGAGGAGGTGCGCGGGTAGGTCATCGAGTCTCGCAGTGTCGGTGGTGGGCGGATGCTGCTCGCCGGGACGATCCTCGCGGACCGCGGTACCACCCTGCGTTGCTCAAGCCAAGAACCTGCCGGTTAACAGCCGAGCCACTCTCACTGCGGCTGTGACGGGCCTGCCCCGCTCGGTTCTACTGATCCCGGCTCCGGTGCTTCGACAGGCTCAGCAACCGCAGGGGCGGAACGTTCTTCCGAGAGCTCCCCGGTGATGGCCGGATCGGTGCTCGTGCCTCCAGTCTACGCCGGTGCCGGCGGGCGTGCGGTTCCGGCGGTTTCGGCGTGGGTCAGGCGTGCGGCTCGCTCGGACTGCTCCGGTGTGCGGCCCGGGTGCGCAGCTCGCTCGGACTTGTACGCGATCTTCGGAGGGGAACCGGCGGATCGGTCCGAAGATCGCGTACATCTCCGAAGCTGTGCGCGGATCTTATGCGGCGCGGTGCAGTCCCTGTGCCACCGCGCGCATGATCAGGTCCTGCACCATCGGCCACTCGAACATCATCTGGGCGTAGCTGATCCGGATCACGTGGTATCCCATCAGCCGCAGTTCCGCATCGTGACGGATGTCCTCACTGCGCTGGGCGCCGACGTGGTGTCGGCCGTCGATCTGCAGCACGAGGCGATCGCCGATCAGCGCGTCGACGCGGTGGCCCGCGATCCACGTCTGGATCCGGATCGGCAGCTTCAGCCACCGCAGCCTCGGCCGCAGATAGGTCTCCAGCCCGGCGTCGGCGAACGGCGTCGCCTCCGCGAGGACGCGGCGTGCGGCCGGCTTCCACGGAAACCGCGCGAGACCGTCGATCGCCACGAGTCCCTTGTTGAGCGCCGATTCCCACGTCGCGAGCGCTCATTCGAACGGTTCGCACTCCGCGACCGCGGCCAGCACGTTCTCGATCGGATCCTCCAGGGCATCCGGATCCCTGGGCACGATCGGCGCGAACCAGTGCACTGCGCGCGGTCGGATCGGTGACCGGTGGCCTTCGGATCCGCCCCGACATGGAAGGCGGTCGGCGTCTCGTGCAGCCACAGTTTGAGCCGCTTTGCCTGTGAGACGCACGTGATGACGACGCCGTTCCGCGCTGCGGCGACCAGCACGGGATCCGCATCCGGACACGCGACCCAGCCGCGCCGCACCCGTGTCAGCAGCCCGTCTCTGACTGCTCTGTCGACCGCGCGGCGGCCGACGCCCTCGTCCTTCAGCCGCGCCACGCGGACCACACCGCCATGCGCGGTGACGAACTCGACGGGATCCGGTGGAAGGGAGATCATCCCCCTACCGTGGCGACACACGGGACGCTCGCGGGCCCGGATCCCGCATCCCGTGCAGAACTCGGCGGCCGGCGCCGATGTGCGGGACGATCCTTCCTCGCCGCGCGGCAGGCGGTGCGACCGTGCGCTTCACGCGGACTTGTGCACGATCTTCGGACGGATCCGGCGGATCGCTCCGAAGAGGGCGTACAACTCCGAAGCTGTGCCCGGCATCACGAAGACGTGCGGACGCACGCCCCACGTCGAGCGCGACCGGCCGATCCCGGCCATAGGGTCGTACGCATGGCCCGCCCCACCGAACGCCCGCTACCGCCCCGGGCCTCCCCGCCCGATCTGCCGGACGACCTCGAGGACGGCGAGGGCCGACGGCACGGAGACCACATCGGGCTGAGGATCCGGCTGACCGAGGATCTCGCGCACGCGCAGTTCGAGCAATGCTCGCTGTCGGGATCCGCAGACCGCGTGGATCTGACCGGTGCGACGCTGCTCGACGTCGAGATCGTCGATGCGCGGACCGCGGCGCTGTCGCTGAAGGATGCAACGATCCGTCGACTGCGCATCGCCGGAGGACGGATCGGCACCTTGGATCTGTCCGGCGCGCACGTGGCCGAGCTGATCCTCGAGCACGCCAGGATCGACTACCTGTCGCTCGCGGCCGCGAAGATCCAGGACTCCGTCATCGCGGACTGCACCCTGGCGACGGTGGATCTGCCGATGGCCACGGTCACCCGCGTCCGGTTCGAACGCAGCAGAGCCGACGAGGTCGACACACGCGGACTGCGGGCGGACTCCCTCGACCTGCGCGGGCTGGACGCTCTCGCGTTCCTCGATGTGACCGCGCTGCGCGGCACGACCCTGACCGCGCGTCAGGTCGAACTTCTGGCGCCGGTCTTCGCGGCCGCCGCGGGCATCGACGTGCAGGACTGAGGCCACACGAACGCAATCCGCCCTGCGACGCACGGCGAGTTCAGGGCCCGGTCGGCCGGATCGCCGTGGTGATCCGACCGTCGGCCTGTAGCACGAGGTCGATGGTCGTCGCGACGGTGATGGTTCCGCAGGCGCCGTCCACCGTGCCGTCGACGAGCCGCACGCGCTCCCTGGCGACGACCGCGCCACTGCTGCGGACGACCAGGTCGTAGCGGTCGTCCGCACTGCGACTCTGCACCTGAATCCCCGCAAGCGTCTGCGTGGGGGTCAGCTCGGCGCAGTTCGTGACGAGGCACACGTCGGCGGAGGCACCCCGATGAGCGCTGAGCCATGGCCCCGCTTCGAGGTCCATCGTGGGCAGCCCCTGCGCGGCGCCGGCGCAGACCATGGGCGCGCACCCCGACAGGGCGAGGACCCCGATCCCGAGCACGACACCGGCACTCTTCGGCAACCGCATGTTCGCATGCTACGTCCACACGTGCGCGACAGGAAGGGCGCGCTGCGCGTGCGGATCGACGTGGTGATCCGGCCGTCGGCCTGCAGCAGCAGCACGCCGGCGCGAGCGTGCGCTTCACGCGGACTTGTGCGCGATCTTCGGATGGATCCGGGGGATCCGGTCCGAAGATGACGTACAAGTCCGAAGCTGTGCGCGGTCGGCGACGGCCAGGCCCCGCGATCAGTCCCGCATCGGCGGGAACAGCCCGGACGCGTCGACGAGGTCGCGCGTGAACGAGTGCTGCGGATCCCCGAGCACCTGCACGGTCGGGCCCTGCTCCACGATCGCGCCGTGCTGCATCACGAGCACGTCGTCGGCCACCGCCGCGACCACGGCGAGGTCGTGCGAGACGAGCAGCATCGTGAGGGCGCGCTCGCGCTGCAGGCGTTCCAGGAGTGCGAGGATCCGCGTGCGCACTGTCGCGTCGAGCGCCGACACCGGTTCGTCGAGCACGAGCACCTCCGGTTCCGCGGCGAGCGCCCGGGCGATCGCGGCGCGCTGGCGCTGGCCGCCGGAGAGCGCGACGGGGCGACGGCCGGCGAGCGCGGGATCCAAGCCGACCTCGCGCAGCAGTCCGTCGACGCGCGAGATCCGCTCCGTGCGGGGCACCCCGCCGGCCGCGAGCGCCTCCCGCAGCGAACGTCCGATCGTCCAGCGCGGGTCGAACGCCCCGAGCGGGTTCTGATGCACGAGCTGAATCCGCGGCGCGGTGGCGCGGGTGGTGGCGGCAGGGGTGGCGTTGGCCCAGGTCACAACACCGGTGTCGGCCCGCTCGACGCCGAGCAGGATCCGGGCGAGAGTCGTCTTGCCGGATCCCGACTCCCCCACCACACCGAGTGTGCGCCCGCGCCGGAGCTCGAACGACACGTCGTGCAGCACGATGCGGTCGAAGCTCTTGCCCACCTCGGTCACCGTGGCCAGCACGGGCGCATGCCCGATCAGCGGCGTGCGCGGCACCGGCGCAGAGGCGCTCACCAGCTGCCGGGTGTGCTGCACCCGCGGCGCGCCGAGCACCTGCGCCGCCGACCCGTGCTCGACCACGGAGCCGTCCCGCAGCACGACCACTCGATCGGCGATCCGGCGCACCGCGCCCATGTCATGGCTCACGAACACCACCGCGGTGCCCGCGTCCGCGATCCGGCGCAGCAGCGCGAGAACCTTCGCCTGCACGGTCGCGTCGAGGGCCGTGGTCGGTTCGTCCGCGATCAGCACGGCGGGCGATCCGGCGAGCGCGCTCGCGATCAGTGCGCGCTGGCGCAGCCCTCCGGACAGCTCGTGCGGGTGCTGCCGGGCATGCCGACCCGGATCCGGCATCGCCACGTCCTCGAGCAGCGCGCGGACCCGGGCCCGGCGCTGCTCCCGCGAGAGCGCCATGTGGATCTCCAGCGGCTCCGCGACCTCAGCGCCGATGCGCCGCAGCGGGTCAAGCGACACCAGCGCGTCCTGCGAGACGAGCGCGATCCGCGCACCGCGCAGCGCGCGCCACCCGTGCTCCGACAGGCCGCGGGCGTCCACGCCGTCCACCTCGAGCGTCGTCGCCGACACCGCGACGTGCTCCGGCAGCAGCCCGAGCAGGGCGCGCACCGTGAGCGACTTGCCCGCCCCCGATTCGCCGACGAGCGCGACGCACTCCCCCGGCGCGACGGCGAACGAGACGTCATCGACGAGGGTGCGCCCGTCGATGCGGATCCCGAGCCCGTCCACTCGCAGGGCCATGCCGTTCGGGTATGCACCGCCGTCCCGCAGCGCCATGCCGTCCCGCTGGGCCCCGCCGCCCCGCGCGCTCATCCGCGTCTCCCTTCGGCGCGGGCGCGCAGGGTGCGACCGAGGAACGTCGCGGCTAGCACGGTGAGCGTGATCGCCAGTCCGGGGAACACCGAGATCCACCACGCCTGGCCGAGCACGTTCCGCCCGCCGGCGAGCATGAGCCCCCACTCCGGCGCGGGCTCGGTCGGCCCGAGCCCGAGGAAGCTGAGGCCGGCGGCGGCGAGGATGCTGGAGCCGAGCCCGATCGTCGCGAGCACGCTGAGCGAGCCCAGCACCCCCGGCACGACGTGCCGGCGGAAGGCGGTGAACGCGCCGACGCCCAGGATCCGTGCCGCTTCGACGTGCTCGGCGCGGCGCAGCACCTGCGTCTGCGCGCGGGCGAGCCGCACGTACACCGGGATCGCGGCGAGCGTGACCCCGATCGCGACGTTCGCGCCGCCCGGGCCGAGGACGGCCACCACGACGAGCGCCAGCAGGAACTCGGGGAACGCCATCAGCACGTCGTTCGTGCGCATGAGCACGCCGTCCACCGGCCGCGGCGCCGCACCCGCGAGCGAGCCGACGACCAGCCCGACCACCAGTGCCAGGCCGGTCGCCAGCACGCCGATGCCGAGAGAGCGCCCCGCGCCGTGCATCACCCGGGCGTAGACGTCGCGCCCGCTCTGGTCGGTGCCGAACGGATGCCCGGCGCCCGGCGGCAGCAGCGCATCCCGCACGTGCGTCTGCAGCGGGTCGCCGGGGGCGAGCAGGCCCGGGGCGAGCGCGGCGAGCACGACCGCCGTCAGCACGAGCACGGCGAGGGCGAGCAGGATCCGGCTCAGCGCTCTCATCGTCCGCCCTCCGGCCGGGTCGGCGCGGCCTCGCCGACGCGACGATCGGGCGCGCGCAGCCGCGGATCCAGGAACGGCGCCGCGACCTCGACCGCCGTGTTCACGACCACGAACACCAGCGCGCTGAACAGGATGATGCCGGTGATCACCGGCAGGTCGCGGCCGGTGATCGCGGCGAGCGTCACCCGGCCGAGCCCGGGGCGGGCGAACACGGTCTCCACGAGCACCGCCCCGCCCAGCAGCGATCCGACCAGGTACGCGCTCAGCGTGAGGGCGCCGATCGAGCCGTGCCGCAGGGTGTGCCGCAGGGTCAGCCGGGTGTGGCCCGCGCCCCGCGCGCGGACGGTCAGCGCCCAGGGCTGCCGCTCTGCCGCCTCCATGCCGTCGCGCAGCACCTGGCCGAGGAGCGCGGCGACCGGCAGCGCGAGGGTGACCGCGGGCAGCACCAGGCTCGCCCCGGTGCGCGACCCTGCGATCGGGAACCAGCCGAGGCCGAACGCGAACACCGTGAGCAGCAGCAGTCCGACCCAGAACACCGGTGACGACAGCACGACCAGCTCGGCGCTCGCGACGAGCCCCCGGGCGAGCGGGCGCCGGGCCAGCAGCACCCCGGCGAGCGCGAGCAGCACGGCGATCGCGAGCGCCAGCCCCGTGAGCTGCAGCGTGGCGCCGAGCTGACGGCCGATCACCTCGCTCACCGGCATCCGCAGCTGATACGAGGTGCCGAGATCGCCGCGCAGCAGATCCCCCAGCATCGACAGGTACTGCTGCCAGAGCGGCCGGTCCAGGCCGAGATCGGCGCGGATCTGCGCCTTCACCGCCTCGCCGACCTGAGCCTGCGGCCCGAGCATCACGCTCACCGGATCGCCGGACAGCACCCGGAACGCGAGGAACGCCAGCGTCGCCGCGCCCCACAGCACGAGCACGATCGAGAGCAGCGCCCCGCCGATCCGGCGCAGCACAGCCGTCACTTCACGCGGGTGCCGAAGAACAGCGGCCGTCCGTAGATGTCGAAGCCGAGACCCGCGACCTTGGCGCCGACGGCCGTGATCGCCGAGGTGACGTACAGCGGCACGATCGCGTCGTCCTTCGCGTTCCACTGCTGGATCTGCGCGTAGACCTTGGCGCGGGCGGCGGTGTCGGTCGTGGCGATGCCGTCCTTCAGGAGCTTGTCGATCTCGGGATCGCTCACCGACGACGCGTTCTGGAAGCCGTCGGTCGCGAGGTGGCTGCGCAGCAGGTCGGGGTCGACGCCGGAGAAATCCCAGTCCGTGATGTCGAACGTCTTCGGACCGTACTTGGCGTTGTACGCGCCGGGCTCGAGCATCTCCCGGGTGATCTCGAAGCCGACCGCCTTGAGGTCGGACTGGATCGCGTTGGCGAGCGCCGCGTGGTCGTCGGAGACCGGGGTCCAGGCGATCCAGTCGGCGCTGAGCCGCTTGCCGTCCTTGACCCGGATCCCGTCGGCGCCGCGCTGGGTCCAGCCGGCCTCGTCGAGCAGCTTGTTCGCGAGGGCCTTGTCGAACGGCCAGGACTTCTCGAGGCTCTTGTCGTACCCCGGCGTGGTGGGCCCGAGGATGCTCCAGGCGCGCGGGAACTGACCGAAGAAGATCGTGTCGACGGCCGTGCCCACGTCGATCGCCCGGGTGAACGCCTCGCGCACCTTCTGGTCGGCGAAGACGCCGTTGCGCTCGTTCAGGAACAGCGAGTACGGCAGCCCTGGCACCTGCACGCTCTTCACGGTCGCCGACCCCTTGATCTGCGAGACGAGATTGGGCGGCAGCTGCGAGGCGAGGTCGATCTCGCCGGAGGTGACGGATCCGCTGCGCACCGAGGCCTCGGGCAGGATCTGCACGCGCAGCGTCTGGAACGCGGGCGCCTTCTGTCCTTCCGGCGCCCAGGCGTACTTCGCGTTGCGGGTGTAGACGATCTCCTGATCGGGCGTGTATGCGGTGAGCTCGAACGGGCCCGTGCCGACTGTGATGCCCTTGCCACCGGCGGCGAGGTCCGCGGAATGCTCCTTCAGCACCTTCGGCGCGTAGAAGCCGAGCTGCGCGGTGCTCGCGGCCTGCAGGAACGGCGCGTACGGCTGCGTGAAGCTGACCTTCACCGTGGCCGGATCCAGCACCTCGGTGCCCTTGTACAGCTCCCCGCCGAGCATGCTCGCGGCCTGGGCGGACTTGGTCGCCGGATCCGCGATCCGGTCGAAGTTGGCCTTCACCGCGGCGGCGTCGAACTTCTCCCCGTCGGTGAAGGTCACGTCGTCGCGCAGGTGGAACGTGTAGGAGGTGCCGTTGTTCGAGACGTCCCAGCTCTTCGCGAGCCAGGGCACGAAGGATCCGTCGGCCTTCTGGAACACCAGGGAATCGAGCACGGCACGCTGCACCATCGCCGTCACGTCGAGCTGGCTGGTCTGCGGATCCATCTTCCCCGCGGAGAGCAGGCTGCCGTCGACGCCCCAGACGAGCTCGCCGTTCGCGTCGCCGGTCGCGGATCCTCCGGACGATGTCGAGGAGCAGGCGCTGAGCGCGAGCGCGGCGGCCGCGGCGAGCGCGGCGAAGGGCAGGAGACGGCGCCGAAGCGGAGAAGGCATGAGGGAACCTCGGTGTGCGGTGACGGGGACACTTCAGGCTATCGGTTTGTGGACGGGGTGGATCTATCGAGGCCCGGCGTGCAGGCCCGGCCGGTAGACTGTCCGCAACCCCCACACTCAGGCACGCTCACACGGTGCCGTACACATCGCACGAGGAGACACACCCATGTCACAGGCGCACTCGATCCCCGAAAAGCCCGCCCTGGAAGGCCTCGAAGCGAAGTGGGGTGAGCGGTGGTCGACGGACGGCACGTTCCTGTTCGACCGGATCCGCGCGGCGCAGACCGGCCGTGAGGGCGTCTACTCGATCGACACGCCGCCGCCCACCGCCAGCGGCTCGCTGCACATCGGGCACGTGTTCTCGTACACGCACACCGACATCAAGGCGCGGTTCGAGCGCATGCGCGGCAAGAACGTGTTCTACCCGATGGGCTGGGACGACAACGGCCTGCCCACCGAGCGCCGGGTGCAGAACTACTACGGCGTGCGCTGCGATCCGTCGCTCCCGTACGAGGCAGACTTCACGCCCCCGTTCGAGGGCGGCGACAACAAGTCCTCCCGCGCGGCCGATCAGCGCCCGATCAGCCGCCGCAACTTCATCGAGCTGTGCGAACGGCTCACCGAGGAGGACGAGAAGCAGTTCGAGGCGCTGTTCCGCCAGCTCGGCCTGAGCGTCGACTGGGCCCAGACCTACCGCACCATCTCGAACGAGTCGATCCGGCAGTCGCAGCTCGCGTTCCTGCGCAATCTGGAGCGCGGCGAGGCCTACCAGTCGCTCGCGCCGACCCTGTGGGACGTCGACTTCCGCTCGGCGATCGCGCAGGCCGAGCTCGAGGACCGCGACCAGCAGGCCTCGTACCACACGATCGATTTCCCGTTCGCGGACGGATCCGGCCACATCACGATCGAGACGACCCGCCCCGAGCTGCTGCCGGCCTGCGTGGCGATCGTGACGCACCCGGAGGGACCGCACAAGCACCTCATCGGCACGAAGGTGCGCACGCCCTTCTTCGACGCCGACATCGAGATCCACGGACACCACCTCGCCCAGCCCGACAAGGGCACGGGCGCCGCCATGGTCTGCACCTTCGGCGACGTGACCGACATCGTGTGGTGGCGCGAGCTGCGCACGACCGACGGCCGCGACCTGCCGAACATGACCACGATCGGCCTGGACGGCCGCTTCCTGCCCGATGCTCCGGCTTCGGTGGGCGACGCCGACGCGGCCGCCTGGTACGTCGAGAACATGGCCGGCAAGACCGTGTTCTCGGCCCGCAAGGCGCTCGTGGAGCAGCTGCAGTCCACCGGCGCGCTGACCGCCGTCGGCAAGCCGTTCAACCACGCCGTGAAGTTCTTCGAGAAGGGCGACCGCCCACTCGAGATCGTCTCCACCCGCCAGTGGTACATCCGCAACGGCGCCCGCGACCAGGGCCTGCGCGACCGTCTGCTCGCGCACGGCGCCGAGCTCGACTGGCACCCCGACTTCATGCGCGTGCGATACGAGAACTGGGTCGGTGGCCTGACCGGCGACTGGCTGGTCTCGCGGCAGCGCTTCTTCGGCGTGCCGATCCCGCTCTGGTACGCCCTGGACGAGAACGGCGAGCGCGACTACGACCGCGTGCTCACCCCTGATCACACGACCCTGCCGATCGACCCGACGACCGACGTGCCGGCGGGCTTCACCGAGGATCAGCGGGGCAAGCCCGGCGGTTTCGACGCCGAGGCCGACATCCTGGACACCTGGGCCACCTCCTCGCTCACCCCGCAGCTCGCGGGCGGCTGGGAGCGCGACACGGAGCTCTGGGATCTCGTCGCGCCGATGGATCTGCGCCCGCAGGGCCAGGACATCATCCGCACCTGGCTGTTCTCCACCATGCTGCGCTCGACTCTCGAGGACGGCCGCTCCCCGTGGCGCAACGCCGCCATCAGCGGCTTCATCGTCGATCCGGATCGCAAGAAGATGTCCAAATCCAAGGGCAACGTGGTGACCCCGGCCGACATCCTGGACGCCCACGGATCCGACGCGGTGCGGTACTGGTCGGCGTCCAGCCGTCTCGGCGCCGATGCCGCCTTCGACCCGCAGAACCCGACGCAGGTGAAGATCGGCCGCCGGCTGGCGATCAAGATCCTGAACGCCGCCAAATTCGTGCTGTCGTTCCCGGTGCCGGAGGGCGCCGAGATCACGCACGCGCTCGACGCCTCGATGCTGGCCACGCTCGACGGCGTGGTGCGCGACGCCACTGCCGCGTACGAGAACTACGACCAGGCGCGTGCGCTCGAGATCACCGAGTCGTTCTTCTGGACGTTCTGCGACGACTACCTCGAACTCGTCAAGGAGCGCGCCTACGACCGCACCCACGTCGGTCAGGCGTCCGCCGCGCTGGCGCTGCGTCTGGCTCTGTCGACGCTGCTGCGGCTGCTCGCCCCGATCGTGTCGTTCGCGACCGAGGAGGCGTGGAGCTGGTTCGAGGAGGGCTCGATCCACACCGCCTCGTGGCCGGAGCCCCTCGGCGGCGGGTCCCTGAGCCTGTCGAAGGGCCCCGACGCCGATGACCCGTCCGGTGCGGGCGACCCCGCTGTCCTCGCGATCGCGAGCAGGGCCCTGATCGGGATCCGCCGTGCCAAGACCGAGGCGAAGGCCTCGCAGAAGACCCCGGTGTCCTCGGCCACGATCGCTGCTCCGGCCGCCGACATCGCGTCGTTGCAGGCCGCGGCAGACGACCTGCGCGCCGTGGGCCGGATCGCAGAGCTCGGGTTCGTGGAGGCCGAGGAGTTCCTCGTCACCGCCATCGAACTGGCTCCGGCCGAGGAGGCATGATGCAGCTCGGAACGCGCTGGGCCGCCGGATCCGAACCTCCCGCATCGGTGCCCGCGGCTCTGCGCCCCGCGATCGCCGAGGCGGAGGCGCGCAGCGTCGACAACGGCACCCTGAGCCTGCAGACCGGCGTGCTGAACCTGCTGCGCGGCACCTGGACGCTGACCTGGCTCGAGGGCCGGCCGATCGCCGAGCTCGACACGGGCTGGGAGGTCCTGCGCACGGCGTCCGGCGAGGTCCTCGTCCGTCCGTTCGACGGCTGAGCAGTCCCACTCGGGCGTCGAGCTCACCTGACCGGAGGCATCACCCCATCGGGGCTGTCGGCATCATGGTGGTCCCCGGAATCGCATGCGGGGCGAGGATGATCACCACGGCAAGCCCCACCAGCACCACGGCGGTGATGGACATCGCGGTGCGACGCCAGGGCAGCAGCTTCTCGAGCGCGATGAGAGCGGCCACCGATCCCATCCAGACGAGGTTCATCAGGCCCAGTGCGAACAGCGCCGCCATCAGCGCCCAGCAGCAGCCGAGGCACCACGCTCCGAGCTTCGCGCCCATGACGCCGGCGCCCTGCCATCCATCCCGCCAGGTCCCCATCAGGAAGCCGAGCGGGCTGCGACACCGGCCGAGGCAGGCGTTCTTCCAGGGCGTGAACTCGTACAACGCCGCCAGCAGCAGCGTTGCGATGGTGAGCGGCCGACCCGACCGATCCCAGGTCAGCACATCGCCGGGAACCGCGCTCGCCGCCGCGGCGAGCGCGAGAGCCAGCACTCCGGCCGCGACCCAGACCGAGAGGTATCCGGTCGTGAAGACCACGGGAAGGAGAGGCCTGGTTCGGGTCATCCGCGCGTAGAGCGCCACGGTCGGCGCCACCGACGGCAGCATCATCGCCGCCATCATGACCGTCCACACCACCAGGAACCAACCGGGCGATCCCAGGGGCGACCAGGGACCGCTGTCCATCCCCGTGGCCTGCTCCGCGGTCCACCACCAGCCGACTCCGGCGAGTGCGAGCAGGACGAGCACGGCACTGATCCGTGCACGCACGGCACGGAATGCGGCCGTCATGCCGACCTGTTCGTCCGCCGTTCGCGAAGGTCCAGCGGACACACTCTCAACCCGTCCAGGAGAAGCTCGCGTACGAGAGCCCCGTCTTGGCCTCGTAGGCGATACCGAACGCATCGATCTGCGAACTCGTCGCCTCCGCCATCGTGAGGTCCGGGCCCACGGGGTGGAACATCCCGTCGAACCGGATGGGCCTGCCGTCCTCCTTGCCGAACGGCACGATGTCCGTGATCTCGAATTTCAGGCTGTCGCCGACGCGTACGGAGTGACGAAGCCCGTCGTCGGCCATCGTGATGTCCGCGCGCTCGACTCCCAGCATCTCGCCGATGAGGGGCGCAAGGCCCGCCATCGGTCCTCCGCGCTGGCCGCCGAACACCTCGACGAGGCGGTCGAACTGGTCGGCGCTCGCATCCTGATCGACGAAGACGCCGACCTTCCAATCGCCGTCCGTCATCACCTTCGGCGTGTCCGCGATGAGGACGACCTTTCGACCGTCGACGTTGGTCTCGTCGACGGCGCCCTCGCGGATGTTGAATGCCAGGGTCACGCGACAGTAGTCATTGGTCGCCCCGTGGTCGAAGCTCAGATTGCACGGACACATCACATCGCAGGAGCACGTCTCCGCGTAGCTCCCTGTCAGTTTCCACGACATCATCCATCCCCAGAATGTCGGGATCGCGCGGGCAGGCGAACGTCAGCCATCCCAGACGGTTGGCGCCGTGTGGCGCTCGATCTCTTCCTGCGGTCGCCGGGTTCGGCGATCGTGATCGACGACACCCTCGTGTCATCGCGGTGTCGACGGATCCGTCGGGAACGTTGTGCACCCAGCCAGCCCCGGCGTCCTCGTCGACGCGTGACGTCAATGTTACGCCGCGGCGTCCGACGCGACAACGGATTCCGGGCCCTGAAGTTCTCCCGACGAAGACCCGTGTCGTGCTGTTGAGGACGGACTTCTCAGGCCGCGGCCGCGCGCGCCTCCACGAACGCGGCGACGCAGCGCTCGACCTGCTCGGTCGTGTGCGCGGCGGACAGCTGCACCCGGATCCGCGCGAGACCGCGGGGCACCACGGGGAAGCTGAACGCCGTGACGTACACGCCCTGCTTCTGCATCTCCGCGGCGATCCGGGCGGTGAGCGCGGCATCGCCGAACATCACCGGCACGATCGGGTGCGCACCCGGGAGCAGATCGAAACCCTCCGCGGTCATCCGACGCCGGAACAGCGCGGCGTTCTCCTGCAGCTGCGTGCGCAGGGATCCGGATCCCTCGACGAGATCGAGCGCCTCCAGCGTCCCGGCGACGATCGACGGGGCGAGCGTGTTCGAGAACAGATACGGACGAGCGCGCTGGCGCAGCAGATCGACGATGCCCTGGTGGGCGGCGACATAGCCGCCGCTCGCCCCGCCCAGCGCCTTGCCGAAGGTTCCGGTGTAGATGTCCACCCGGCCCTCGACGCCGCACAGCTCGGGCGTACCGCGGCCGTGCTCGCCGATGAAGCCCACCGCATGCGAGTCGTCCACGAAGACGAGCGCGTCGTAGCGCTCGGCGAGGGCGCAGATGTCGGCGAGCGGGGCGATGTAGCCGTCCATCGAGAACACGCCGTCGGTCACGATCACCCGGAAATGGGCGTCGGCGGCCGCCTTCAGCTGCTCCTCCAGGTCCGCCATGTCGCGGTTGCGGTAGCGCAGGCGGCGCGCCTTGGAGAGCCGGATCCCGTCGATGATCGACGCGTGGTTCAGCTCGTCCGAGATGATCGCGTCTTCAGCCGAGAACAGCGTCTCGAAGACGCCGCCGTTCGCGTCGAAGCACGAGGAGAACAGGATCGCGTCGTCGGTGCCGAGGAAGGCCGACAGCCGGCGCTCGAGCTCGAGGTGCTGCTCCTGGGTGCCGCAGATGAAGCGCACGCTGGCCAGCCCGTACCCCCACTCGTCGAGCGCGCCCTTGGCGGCGGCGACGAGGCGCTCGTCATCCGCGAGACCCAGGTAGTTGTTGGCGCAGAAGTTCAGCACCTCGGCGCCGTCGGCGATGATCTCGGCGCGCTGCGGGCCGCGGATCCCGCGCTCGTGCTTGGTGAGGCCCGCCTCGTCGATCCCGGCGAGCTCGGCCGAGAGGTGCTGCTGGAATACTCCGTACATGGTGATCTCCCGTGCTCTTACAGTTCGGTCCAGTCGAGGATGATCTTGCCTGTGCCCGCTGAGGCCGCGGCGGCGAAGCCCTTCTCCCAATCGCGGGCGGGGAGCACCTCGGCGATGATCCGCGTGATCGAGGATCGCAGCACGGGGCTGGTCTGCAGCATGGCGCCCATCGCGTTCCAGGTCTCGAACATCTCGCGGCCGTAGATGCCCTTCACCGTGAGCATGTGCGTGACGATCTTGCCCCAGTCCACGCTGAACGGTCCGGTCGGAAGCCCGAGCATCGCGATCCGGCCGCCGTGGTTCATGTTGTCGATCATGGCGGGCAGCGCACTCGGCGCCCCGCTCATCTCGAAGCCGATGTCGAATCCCTCGCGCATGCCGAGCGCGCGCTGCGCGTCCTTGATCTCCTCGCGGGAGACGTCGACGACCGCGTCGGCGCCCATCTGCCGCGCCAGCTCGAGCCGCGGCGCGCTCACGTCGGTCGCAGTGATGAAGCGCGCCCCCACGTGCCGGGCGATCGCGACGGCCATGAGGCCGATCGGACCGCAGCCGGTGACGAGCACGTCTTCTCCGACGATCGGGAAGGCGAGGGCGGTATGCACCGCGTTGCCGAGCGGATCGAAGATCGCGCCCAGTTCGGGTGTCACATCGGCGTGGTGCACCCAGACGTTCGTGGCGGGCAGGGTGAGGTACTCGGCGAACGCGCCGTCGCGCTGCACGCCGAGCCCGATCGTGCGGATGCACATCTGGCGGCGGCCGGCGCGGCAGTTGCGGCACATGCCGCAGACGATGTGCCCCTCGCCGGACACCCGGTCGCCGACCGCGATGTCGTGCACGAGCGGACCGACCTCCACAACCTCGCCGTAGAACTCGTGGCCGGGGATGAGCGGAGCCTTCACGGCGGACGCCGACCAGTCATCCCAGCGCTGGATGTGCAGGTCGGTGCCGCAGATGCCGGTGCGGAGCACGCGGATGACCACCTCGTCCGGACCGGCCACCGGATCCGGGCGGTCGACGAGCGCGAGGCCCGCGTGCGGGCCGTCCTTGTAGAGAGCCTTCATGCTTCGATCTCACCGCGCCCAACCATGTAGATCAAGAGCGAGTATCTGGAGGGATCATTAAGCATCGCTACATGCTTGAATGGACATATGCAACTGCAGCAGCTCCAGATCCTGCGCGAACTCGGCGCTCTCGGAAGCGTCACCGCCGTCGCCGAGGCGCTGCGCGTGACGCCGTCCGCGGTGTCGCAGCAGCTCGCGGCGCTGCAGCGCGGCGTCAGGGCGCCGCTCACGCGGAAGCAGGGCCGCACCCTGGTGCTCACCCCGGCCGGCGAGGCTCTCGCGGAAGCGGGCGCCGCGGCGCTCGACGCGATGGCCGCGGCCCGGTCCGCCGTCGACGACTTCGAGGCCGCGGAGGGTGGGATCGTCACGGTCAGCGGCTTCCTCAGCGCGGCCCAGGCACTGTTCGGCCCGCTGATCCGGGAGCTCGGATCCGGTCCCGATGTGCCGGCGATCCGCTTCATCGACGAAGACGTCGCGCAGAGCGAGTTCCCCGCGCTCACCGCGCGGTACGACCTGGTGCTCGCACATCGGATGGAGCACAGCCCGCCGTGGCCGAAGACCGGGATCCGCGTGCTCACGCTCGCCGCCGAGCCGCTCGATGTCGCGCTCGCCCCCGATCACCCGCTCGCACGGCGCACCTCGCTGTATCCGGCCGACGTGGTCGGCGAACGCTGGGTGACCAGCCGCGCCGGTTACTCCCCCGACGACGTGCTGCGCACGATCTCGGCGATCACGAACCGCCCCGCCGAGATCGTGCATCGCATCAACGACTACGGGGTGGCCGCCTCGGTGATCGCGACAGGCGACGTGATCGGCGTGCTCCCGCGCTACACGTCTGTGGCGACCGATGCGGTGGTGCGCCGCCCGCTGCAGTACGTGAGCACGAACCGCATGATCGATCTGCTCGCCCGCCCCGAGAACCTGCGCCGGCGGTCGGTCCGCCTCGTCGCGGATGCGCTCAACCGGGTGATGACCGAGCTCACCGGCTGACGGAGGCCTGCGATCCCGCCCGCTGATGAGCGGCAAAGTACGCGCGCAGATCCTCCGGCAGCGTGGGGATCTCCTGCGGCTGCGATCCGGAACGGATCGAGAGCGCCCCTGCGACACCCGCCGCCACCGCGTCGCGTGCGGCGATCGGGTTGGTGTCAGTCGGGGTGCCGTTGCGGACGAACTCGATGAACTCGCCCACGGTGAGCGGATCCGCGCCGCCGTGGCCGCCGTCGCCACCGTCCTCGATCGGATAGCGGACGTGGCCCTTCTCGAGATAGTCGCTGCGCGCGTTCCATACGCGCACTTCGCCGCCGGCGTCGTCGTCGAAGTTCTCGATGCGCCCCTGAGTGCCGATGACTGTGTAGTTGCGCCAGTAGTCGGGCGTGAAGTGGCACTGCTGATAGCTCATCAGCACGCCCGAGTCGGTGCGCATCATGATCATCGAGATGTCCTCGACGTCGATGACGGGATTGAGATCCTGTTGCGCGAGCGGTGGCCAGTTGCCCATCGAGAACCAGTCCCCCATGCGTCGGTCGGAATTGTCGCGACGCGATTCGACCTGGCCGTACACGGCGAGATCTCCCACGCCGACCACGGTCCGTGACGAGGCTCCGGCCAGCCAGTGCATCACATCGATGTCGTGCGCGCCCTTCTGCAGGAGCAGGCTCATGGCCTTGTCGCGCTCGGCGTGCCAGTCCTTGAAGTAGTAGTCGCCGCCGTGGCCGACGAAATGCCGGCACCAGATCGCCTTGACCTCGCCGATCTCGCCGCGGTCGACGATGTCCTTCATCATGCGCACCACCCGCATGTGCCGCATGTTGTGGCCGACGTAGAGCTTCGATCCCGTGCGGTATGCGGTCTCCAGGATCCGATCCGCATCTTCGATCGAGATCGCGAGCGGCTTCTCGACGTAGACCGGCACGCCGGCCTCGAGCAGTGCGATCGAGACCTCGGCGTGCGTGAAGTCGGGCGAGGTGATGAACGCGCCGTCGATCTCGACGTCCGCAGCGAGCAGTTCGGCGACCGAGGCGAACACCGGGATGTCGCCGAACAGCCTGGCGGCGCGGGCGTGTGTCTGCGGCGCGGGGTCCACGGCTGCGACGACGCGACCGCCCGTGGCTGCGACGTGCAGGGCGACTCCCGCACGTGCGCCGACGCCGATCACCGCCGCCCGGAATCCGGCCGCCTCTTCTGCTGCGCTGGTCTGCGCCATGTCGTTCCTCTCGGGGTCGATGGTGATGACGGGCGCGGTCACGCCGTCGAAACCGTAGATGAGTGCCGCGTGACGCTGGAACGCCAGCCCCAGCGCACCGAGCGCCGCGGCATCCGCGCCGAGCTCTCCCTCGCGGATCAACGGCGTCCCGGTGTCGATCCCGGTCACGGCGGTGCGGATCTTCTGCTCCAGCGGGACGGCGATGAGGTCGGCGAACTCTCCGAGCTCGCCGCCCAGCACGATGACCTCCGGATCGATCGTCAGAATCAGCGCCGCCAGGGCGGACGACATCGCGGTGCTGAGCGAGTCCAGCGCCTGCATCCCGCGGACGTCCGCCGGGTCGTCTCGCAGGCGGCGCAGCTCCGCTCCGACGATGGCCGACGCGTCCAGCAGGGTCCCCGCCGGAATCTCGACGTCGCTGAAGGCGCGGAGCATTCCGACCTCGCCGGCCCGGCCCTTCCGGCCTCGTACGACCTGTCCCCCGGCAGTGACGCGCGCGGAGACGTGATGCCAGGTGAGCGCGTAGATTCCGGTGTCCGAATCGACGAGCGCGCCGGCGCGGGACTCCGCCTCGGCGGCGAGCGACAGATCGTTGTCCACCGACACGGGGGCGCCGAACGCCTCCTCGAACAGTGCGCCGAGATCCTGGCCGTGCCACGAGGAGACCTGCGGCGAGGAGGTCACCACGCCGTCCTCGTCGAAGAGTCCCGCAACGGCGACACCGATCGCCGCGACCTCGGACAGTCGACGGCCGACCCGCTCCAGCGTCTGCACGAGCAGAGTGCGAATGGGCGCCAGGTTCGGCTGCCGAGTGGTCGGCGGTGCGATCGCGGAGCTCTGGGTGGCCAGCACGCGACCGGTGCGATCGGCCACGAGGATCCGCACGCTGCTGCGGGTGAGATCGAGACCGACGACGACCTGGCTTCCGGCGAGCAGCGAGTAGGACCTGGCCGGGCGGCCGGCGACCGCCCGCGCCTCGTGCTCGACGACGAGCCCCGCATCTCTCAGCTCGACGAGCGCGGCGGTCACGGTCGGGCGCGAGAGTCCGGTCGACTCCGCCAGATCCGAGATGGTCGCGCCGTCTTTGTCACGTAGCGCGGCCAGGCACTGCGCGACGAGTCGCTGATCGATCGTGGACATCATCGCCCTTTCGGATTCTTCTTCATAACTATTACGAAAGCTCTTTCGTCATTGATACCCGACGCGTCTCGACGATGTCAAGGTCTGCGCTGCCAGGGCGGAGACGGACCTCGGCCTAGGCTCGGACCATGACGGTCGAGACCAACCCGCTGCTGCTGCCCTCTGCCCTCCCGTACCACCTGCCGGACTACGCCGCGATCCGCCCGGAGCACTATCTCCCGGCGTTCCGGCTCGGCTTCGAGGAGCAGCTCGCCGAGATCCGCCGGATCACGATGGTGCGCTCGATGCCGACGTTCGAGAACACGATGGAGGCGCTGGAGCAGAGCGGCGCGCTGCTCGACCGCGTCTCGCACGCGTTCTACACGGTCAGCTCGGCGGACGCCACGAGCGAGATCCAGGAGATCGACGAGGAGCTCGCGCCGCTCATGGCCGCGCACCAGGACGCGATCCTGCTCGACTCCACGCTCTACTGGCGGATCGGCCGTCTCTTTGAGCAGCTCAAGGATCTGCCGCTCACTGCGGAGCAGCGTCGCCTGGTGCAGCGCTGGCATCGCGAGATGACGCTGGCCGGCGCCGCCCTCGACGACGCGGCCAAGGCGGGTCTGACCGACCTGAACCGGCGACTGTCGACGCTGAGCACCACGTTCGAGAAGAATCTGCTGGCCGACACCAACGACCTCGCCGTGGTCTTCGACGATCCCGCAGAGCTCGACGGGCTGAGCACGGGCGAGCTGTCCGCCGCGGCGAGGACCGCCGCGGAACGCGGACGGGAGGCCAGGCACGTCCTCACGCTCCCCCTGTTCACGGGCCACCCCGCGCTTGCCTCGCTCACCGACCGGGAGAGCCGGCGCCGGGTGATGGCCGCCTCGCGGTCGCGAGGGTCGCGCGGCAATGATCACGACAACCGCGCGATCCTGGCCGAGATCGCCGCCCTCCGCGCCGAGCGCGCCGCCCTCCTCGGCTACCCCACGCACGCGGCCGCCGTCACCGCGGACGAGACGGCGGGCACACCCGAGGCGGTCGAACGGATGCTCCGCGACCTCGCCGTCTCCGCCGCCCGCAACGTGGCGGCCGAACGCGCCGCCCGGCAGGAGCTCATCGACACGACCGAGGCCGCGCCGTTCCCGCTCGAGGCGCACGACTGGGCGTTCGCGACCGAACGGCTGCGCACCGCGCAGTACGACATCGACACCGCCGCCCTCCGCGGCTGGTTCGAGGCGGAGCGGGTGCTGCACGACGGGGTGTTCGCCGCGGCCGGCCGACTGTACGGTCTGACCTTCGCCGAGCGATCCGACCTGGTCGCGTACCACCCCGACGCCCGCGTCTTCGAGGTGTTCGAGGAGGACGGATCCGCGCTCGGCCTGTACGTGCTCGACCTCTACACGCGCGATAGCAAGCGCGGCGGGGCGTGGATGAATCCGATCGTGAGCCAGTCCGCGCTGCGCGGCACGCGGCCCGTCGTCGCGAACAACCTCAACGTTCCCAAGCCGGGTCCCGGTGAGCCGACCCTGCTCACCCTCGACGAGGTGACCACGCTGTTCCACGAGTTCGGGCACGCGCTGCACGGGCTCTTCTCGGACGTGACCTACCCGCACTTCTCCGGCACGAACGTGTTCCGAGACTTCGTCGAGTTCCCGAGCCAGGTGAACGAGATGTGGATCCTGTGGCCCGAGATCCTGGGCTCCTACGCGCGCCACCATGAGACCGGGGAACCCCTGCCGGCCGACCTGGTCGAGCGCCTGCGTGCGACCGAGGCCTTCGACCAGGGGCATGCGACCGCCGAGTACCTCGCCGCTGCCTGGCTCGACCAGGCCCTGCATGCGCTGCACGCCGGGGACACGATCGACGACGTCGCCGCCTTCGAAGCCGCCGCGCTCGCCGACATCGGCCTGGACGACCCCGCGGTGCCGACGCGCTACTCGTCCGCCTATTTCGCGCACGTGTTCTCCGGCGGCTACAGCGCCGGGTACTACTCGTACATCTGGAGCGAGGTGCTCGACGCCGACACCGTCGAATGGTTCCGCGAGAACGGCGGCCTCACGCGCGCGAACGGCGAACGCTTCCGCCGACGGCTGCTGGGGGTCGGCGGATCGAAGGATCCGCTCGAGGCCTACCGGGACTTCCGCGGTCGCGCCGCCGAGATCGCTCCGCTGCTGAAGCGCCGCGGGCTGGACACCTGATCCGCCCCCGTCGAGAGCTCGGCCTCAGGCGCTCTTGCGCTTGCGGGCCAGGACCAGCGTGGGGGGCGCGCCGTCGTCGACCGCAGCGCGGGTGACGACCACCTTCTGCACGTCCTCCTCGGAGGGGATCTCGAACATGATCGGCCCCAGCACATCCTCCAGGATGGCGCGGAGGCCGCGTGCACCGGTCTTGCGCAGCACAGCGAGGTCGGCGATGGAGTGCAGCGCCTCCTCCTCGAACTCCAGCTCCACGCCGTCGAGCTGGAACATGCGCTGGTACTGCTTGACCAGGGCATTGCGCGGGCCGGTGAGGATGTCGATGAGGGCGGCCTGATCGAGCGGCGAGACGGACGCCACCACAGGCAGCCGGCCGATGAATTCGGGGATCAGACCGAACTTGTGCAGATCCTCCGGCAGCACCTCGCTGAACAGGTCGAGATCCTTGCCCTTGTCGTGCAGCGGCGCGCCGAAGCCGACGCCGTGCTTGCCGACCCGCGACGAGACGATGTCCTCCAGGCCGGCGAAGGCGCCCGCCACGATGAACAGCACGTTGGTGGTGTCGATCTGCAGGAACTCCTGGTGCGGATGCTTGCGCCCGCCCTGCGGCGGCACCGAGGCGACTGTACCCTCGAGGATCTTCAGCAGCGCCTGCTGCACGCCCTCGCCGGAGACATCGCGGGTGATCGACGGGTTCTCCGCCTTGCGTGCGATCTTGTCGATCTCGTCGATGTAGATGATGCCGGTCTCGGCCCGCTTGACGTCGTAGTCGGCGGCCTGGATCAGTTTGAGGAGGATGTTCTCGACGTCTTCGCCCACATAGCCGGCCTCGGTGAGCGCGGTGGCATCGGCGACGGCGAACGGCACGTTCAGCCGCTTCGCGAGCGTCTGCGCAAGGTAGGTCTTGCCGCAGCCGGTCGGGCCGATCATCAGGATGTTGCTCTTGGCGATCTCGATCTCATCGGCCTTCTGCTCGGCGGGGAGCAGGGTGCTGCGGGCGCGGACGCGCTTGTAGTGGTTGTAGACGGCGACGGCGAGGGCCTTCTTCGCCGGCACCTGCCCGACGACGTACTCCTCGAGGAACGAGAAGATCTCGCGCGGCTTGGGCAGATCGAACTCGGCGACCTCGCCGTTGGCCGACTCGGCCATGCGCTCCTCGATGATCTCGTTGCAGAGCTCGACGCACTCGTCGCAGATGTACACGCCCGGGCCAGCGATGAGCTGCTGGACCTGCTTCTGGCTCTTGCCGCAGAACGAGCACTTGAACAGGTCGGCACTCTCACCGATACGAGCCATGCGCGTCCTCCTTCGAGACGTGGTCCGCGGTCGCAGGGGATGCGATCGCAGCGTGCTGATGCCGCCGTTCGAGCCTAACCGCAACATCTGACAACGAGTCGCATCGCCACGGATCCCGGCACCGCGCCGCTCCGCGCATGGCGAACACGGTCAAGCGTGAGACTCCACTTTCGGCATGAGACTCCACGCCAGGCGCGGCGTCTCATGCAGAACGTGGAGTCTCGCGCGGTCGGGCGCGCGGCTCGGGAGGGCCGCGTCAGACCATGCTCTTCGGGTGCCAGACCGTCTTCACCTCGGTGAACGCGGCAATCCGCTGCGGGGAGGCGACGACCTCGCCCGGGGCGAGCACGCGCTTGAGCGTGTCCGCGGCCGAGATCTGCAGGTCCACCCACTCGAGCGCGCCGGCGCCGGCCAGATCCAGCGCGTTCACGTCGGCGTGCGACGCGAGCCACGGCGCCATCTCGGCCGGGGATCCGGTGAGCACGTTCACGACGCCGCCCGGCACATCGCTCGTCGCGAGCACCTCGGCGAGGCTGATCGCGGACAGCGGATACCGTTCGCTCGCCACCACGACCACGGCGTTGCCGGCGACGAGTGCGGGTGCCACGACCGAGACCAGGCCGAGCAGAGCCGAGTCCTGCGGGGCGATGATCGCCACGACGCCGGTCGGCTCGGGGGCGGAGATGTTGAAGTAGGCTCCTGCGACCGGGTTCAGGTTGCCCGCGATCTGCGCGTACTTGTCGCACCAGCCCGCGTACCAGACCCAGAGGTCGATGGCCTCGTCCACCTGCGATCCGGCCACCGCCACGGAAACGCCCTGCTGCGCGACGATCTCGTCGGCGAACTGCGCGCGGCGGCCCTCGAGCACCTCGGCCACGCGGTACAGGACCTGACCGCGGTTGTACGCTGTGGCCTTCGCCCACCCGGCCTGCGCGGTGCGCGCGGCCCTGACCGCGTCACGGGCGTCCTTGCGGGACGCCTTCGACGCGTTCGCGAGGAACGCGCCCTTGGGGGTGGTCACCTCGTACGTGCGCCCGGACTCGCTGCGCGGGAACGCGCCGCCGATCGCGAGCTTGTACGTCTTCGGAACGGTCAGTCGCGCGCTCATGCGGCGGATCCCTTCAGGTACGCGGCGAGGCCCTGCTTGCCGCCCTCGCGGCCGTAGCCGGACTCCTTGTAGCCGCCGAACGGGCTCGACGGATCGAAACGGTTGAACGTGTTGGCCCACACGACTCCGGCGCGCAGGCGGTCGGCGACGGCGAGGATCCGGGATCCCTTGTCGCTCCAGATGCCCGCGGACAGTCCGTACGGGGTGTTGTTCGCCTTCGCGATCGCCTCCGCAGGGGTGCGGAAGGTGAGCACGGACAGGACCGGCCCGAACACCTCCTCGCGGGCGATCCGGTGCGAGGCCTCCACGCCCGTGAAGATCGTCGGGGCGAACCAGAAGCCCTTCTCCGGGATGACGCAGTCCGCGGTCCAGCGCACGGCGCCCTCGTCCTCGCCGATCTGGCTGAGCTCGCGGATGCGGGCCAGCTGCTCGGCCGAGTTGATTGCGCCGATGTCGGTGTTCTTGTCCAGCGGATCCCCGAGACGCAGGGTCGACAGGCGGGACTTCAGCCGGTCGATGACCTCGTCGTGGATCGACTCCTGCACGAGCAGCCGGCTGCCCGCGCAGCACACGTGACCCTGGTTGAAGAAGATGCCGTTCACGATGCCCTCGACGGCCTGGTCGATCGGCGCGTCGTCGAAGACGATGTTCGCCGCCTTGCCGCCGAGCTCGAGGGTGAGCGCCTTGCCGGTCCCGGCCACGGTGCGGGCGATCTCGCGCCCGACGCCGGTGGATCCGGTGAAGGCCACCTTGTCGACGTCGGGGTGGCGGACAATGGCCGCGCCCGTGGATCCGGCGCCGGTCACGATGTTCACGACGCCCGCGGGCAGGTCGGCCTGCTGCAGGATCTCCGCGAAGATCAGCGCCGTGAGCGGCGTTGTCTCGGCGGGCTTGAGCACCACGGTGTTCCCGGCGGCAAGGGCCGGTGCCACCTTCCACGCGAGCATGAGCAGCGGGAAGTTCCACGGGATGACCTGCCCGGCCACGCCGTGCGCCTTCGGGTTCACTCCGGCGCCCGCATAGTCGAGCTTGTCGGCCCAGCCGGCGTAGTAGAAGAACCACGACGCGACGAGCGGCACGTCGACGTCGCGGGACTCCTTGATCGGCTTGCCGTTGTCGAGGCTCTCCGCGACGGCGAGCTCACGGGCGCGCTCCAGCACGAGGCGGGCGATGCGGAACAGGTACTTGCCGCGGTCACGGCCGCTCATCTTCGACCACACCTTCGTGTAGGCGCGACGGGCGGCGGCCACGGCGAGATCGACGTCCTCATCGGAGGCGTGCGCGACGGTCGCGATGCGCGACTCGTCCGCGGGCGAGATCGTCGCGAACGAGGCCCCGCGGCCCTCGACGAACGCGCCGTCGATGAACAGGCCGTACTCGTCCTTCAGGGCGAGGATGCTCCGCGACTCGGGCGCGGGCGCGTATTCCAGGAATCCCATGGCGGGCCTCTCAGTCGATCGTGACGTAGTCGGGGCCGGAGTAGTGGCCGGTTGTCAGCTTCTGACGCTGCAGCAGCACGTCGTTGAGCAGGCTCGAGGCGCCGAAGCGGAACAGGTGCGGCTGCAGCCACTCCTCCCCCACGGTCTCTGCGACGTGCACGAGGTACTTCACCGCGTCCTTGGAGGAGCGGATCCCGCCGGCCGGCTTGACGCCGATCCGCTCGCCGGTGAGGCGGTGCCAGTCGCGCACGGCCTCCAGCATCAGCAGCGTCACCGGCAGCGTGGCCGCCGGAGCGACCTTGCCGGTGGACGTCTTGATGAAGTCGCCGCCGGCGAGGATCCCCAGCCAGGAGGCGCGCTTGATGTTGTCGTAGGTGTTCAGCTCCCCGGTCTCGAGGATGATCTTCAGCGACGCGGAGGATCCGTCCTCCCGACGGCAGGCGTCCTTGACGGCGACGATCTGATCGAACACCTGCCCGTAGCGGCCGGAGAGGAAGGCCCCGCGGTCGATGACCATGTCGATCTCGTCCGCGCCGGCCTGCACCGCGTCCCGGGTGTCGGCGAGCTTCACCGCGAGCGAGGCGCGCCCGCTCGGGAACGCCGTCGCGACAGCAGCGACCGAGATCCCGCCCTCATCCGGGTCGCCGTGGCGGGCGCCCAGCGCCTCCACCGCGTACGGGACCATGTCGCCGTACACGCACACCGCGGCGACGGACGGGCCGGTCGGATCCGAGGCGTCGGGCAGCTTGGCCTTCGACACCAGCGAGCGCACCTTGCCGGGGGTGTCCGCACCCTCGAGCGTGGTCAGGTCGATGAGCCGGATGATCGTGTCCAGCGCCCACGCCTTCGACGTGGTCTTGATCGACCGGGTGCCGAGCCCGGCGGAGCGCTGCTCCAGGCCGACGGCGTCGACCCCGGGCAGTCCGTGCAGAAAGCCGCGCAGGGTGAGATCGTCGGGTTCCCCGCCGAGCACCTGCACCGCCTTCCGCTGTGCGAGTTCAGTCGTCGTCACTCTTCCTCCAAGAGGGTTCGGGCGGTCGCCTCGTCGGTGACCACCATCGTGCACAGATTCGCCGTCACCACGGTGCGGGCGATGTCGTGCTTCGCCTCTCCCGCGGTGACGAACACAGAGGTGCGCGCCGCGCGCAGGCGATCCAGGCTCAGTCCGACCGTGCGGGCGTCGAGCTCGGGATCCACGACATTGCCGTCCGCGTCGATGTAGCGGCCCAGCACATCGCCGACCGCGCCACGGCGCGCGAGCAGGTCGATGTCGCGAACGCTCAGATAGCCGTTCTCGACATGCGCGGAGCCGGCATCGCAGACGCCGGCGGTGAAGAGATACGCGTCGGCCGCGGAGGCCTGGGCGAGCACGCCGGCGACGGTGCGATCGCGTTCGATCGCCTGCTTGGTCTCCAGCCGCTCCAGGATCGCCGGGCTCGGCAGCAGCGCCACCTGGCCCGAGGCCCGCTGCGCGATCGTGGCCGCGAGGGAGGCGGCGCCGCCCGGGCGGCGGTTGACGCTCACCCCGCCGTTCATCTGCACGACGGTGACGCCGCGCGCCCAGCCGTCCGGCAGTCGCTCGGCGACGGCGGTGAGAGTGCGCCCCCAGCTCACGGCGAGGGTCTTGGGAACGGGGCGCAGTGCGGTGAGGTGATCCGCGGCGCCCTGCGCGACCCGGCCCAGCGTCTCGGCGTCGGTTCCGGCGTTCGGGACCACGACGGCGTCTGCGAGCCCGAATCGGGAGCGCAGCTCGCGCTCGATGCCGAGCTTGCGAGCCCGCGGGTGCACGATCTCGATCCGCACGATCCCGTCGGTCCGCGCCTGCTGCAGGAGCCGGCCGACCTTCCACCGGGAGATGCCCAGCAACCCGCCGATCTCGTCCTGCGTCTTGTCCTCGTCGTAGTACAGCTCGGCGACACGGACGGCAAGCAGCTCGTCGTCGTCGATCCCGGAGCGTGCCATGCTCCGAGAATACCGCCCGGCACGCGCACGCGCACCGCCGTGCTCATACGAGCAGAGCAGTTCACTCGTCCGCGCAACCGCGGCGTACGCGAAAGGGCGGCCCGGAGTGATTCCGGGCCGCCCTTCACATGCGCGGCGGGGGCCGCGTCGGAGTGTCAGTTCAGCGACTGGCGCTTGCGGCTCGACAGCACCTGGTCGACGATGCCGTACTCCTTGGCCTGCTCGGCCGAGAGGATGTTGTCGCGGTCGATGTCGCGGTGGAGCTTCTCGACCGTCTGACCGGTGTGATGCGCCATGGTCTCCTCGAGCCAGGTGCGCATCCGGAGGATCTCCGCCGCCTGGATCTCGATGTCGGACGCCTGCCCCTGGCCGGCCTCACCCATCGCGGGCTGGTGCATGAGCACCCGCGCGTTCGGCAGGGCGAGACGCTTGCCGGGAGCACCGGCCGCGAGCAGCACCGAGGCGGCCGAGGCCGCCTGGCCCAGCACCACGGTCTGGATCTGCGGCGCGACGTACTGCATCGTGTCGTAGATCGCGGTCATGGCGGTGAAGGATCCGCCCGGCGAGTTGATGTACATCGTGATGTCGCGCTCGGAGTCCTGGCTCTCCAGGACCAGCAGCTGCGCCATCACGTCGTCGGCGGACGCGTCGTCGACCTGCACGCCGAGGAAGATCACGCGATCCTCGAAGAGCTTGTTGTACGGATCCTGGCGCTTGAAGCCGTAGGCCGTGCGCTCCTCGAACTGCGGGAGCACGTAGCGGCTCGAGGGCAGGTTGCCGGCCGCACGGAAGGTGGGTGTGTACATGTGTGTCCTGTCCTGCCTTACTTGTCCGCGCCAGTGCCGCCGCCGCCGTGCACGTCACTGGCGTGCTCGCGCATGTGGTCGACGAATCCGTAGTCGAGGGCCTCGGCGGCGGTGAACCAGCGGTCCCGGTCGCCGTCCTCGTTGATCTGCTCGACCGTCTTGCCGGTCTGCGACGCGGTGATCTCGGCGAGGCGCTGCTTCATCGACAGGATGAGCTGCGCCTGCGTCTGGATGTCGCTGGACGTGCCGCCGAAACCTCCGTGCGGCTGGTGCAGCAGCACCCGCGCGTTCGGCGTGATGTAGCGCTTGCCCTTGGTGCCGCTGGTGAGCAGCAGCTGGCCCATCGAGGCGGCCATGCCGATGCCGACCGTCACGATGTCGTTCGGCACGAACTGCATGGTGTCGTAGATCGCCATGCCGGCCGTGATCGATCCGCCGGGTGAGTTGATGTAGAGGTAGATGTCCTTCTCGGGGTCCTCTGCGGCGAGAAGGAGGATCTTGGCGCAGATCTCGTTGGCGTTCTCGTCCCGCACCTCGGATCCCAGCCAGATGATTCGATCCTTGAGCAGCCTGTCGAAGACGCTCGTCGCGACCAGGGGTTCAGCCATTTCCGCTCCTGTTTCCGTGTTCGGTGATTCGAATCTACCGGCGCGGGATCGGCGCCCCGGCCGTGTTCGCCGTCGGCATATCAGGCGTCGCCGGCGACGATGCGAAGAGGGCGGGTGCGCCATGCACCCGCCCTCTGGGGATCATCGGATCCGCTGCCTACTCGGCGTCGGACGCCTTCTCGGCGGCCTTCTTGGCCGGCGCCTTGCGCGCGGCCGGCTTCTTGGCGGCGGGCTTCTCCTCGGCCGGAGCCTCGGTGGCGTCGTCGGCGGCCTTCGCGGGCGCCTTCTTGGCCGGAGCCTTCTTCGCGGGAGCCTTCTTCGCAGCGGGCTTCTCCTCGGCCGGAGCCTCAGCGGCGTCCGCGGCCTCAGCCTCGTCCTCGACGGCGATGAAGCCGGTCAGGTCGACGGGCTTGCCGTTGCTGTCCACGACGGTGACCTTGCCGAGCGCGACCGCGAGGGCCTTGTTGCGCGCGACCTCGCCGACGAGCACGGGCAGCTGGTTCGACGACTGCAGCGCCTCGACGAACTCCTGCGGCGCCATGCCGTACTGCGCGGCCGACTGGATCAGGTACTGGCTGAGCTCGTCCTGCGAGACCTGCACATCGGACTTCTCGGCGATCGTGTCGAGGAGCACCTGGGTGCGGAACTGCTTGGTGCTCGCCTCGGTGACCTCGGCGCGGTGCTCGTCGTCCTCGAGCCGGCCCTCGCCCTCGAGGTGGTTGTGCACCTCGTCCTCGATGAGCTGCGGCGGCACCGGGATGTCGATCTGCTCGAGCAGGACCTCGACGAGCTTGTCGCGCGCGGCGGAGGCCTGCGTGAAGACGCTCTGCTGCGAGACGGACTCGCGCAGGCTCTCGCGCAGCTCGGCGATGGTGTCGAACTCGCTGGCGATCTGGGCGAAGTCGTCGTCCGCCTCGGGCAGCTCGCGCTCCTTGACGGCCTTGAGCGTGACGGAGACCTCGGCCTCCTCGCCGGCGTGGTCGCCGCCGACGAGCTTCGAGCGGAACGTGGTGTCCTCACCGGCGGTGAGCGAGTCGATGGCGTCGTCGATGCCCTCGAGCAGCTCGCCGGAGCCGACCTCGTAGGACACGCCCTCCGCGCGGTCGATCTCGGCGCCGTCGATCGCGGCGACCAGGTCGAGCTCGACGAAGTCGCCCGATGCGGCAGGACGGTCGACGGGGACCAGGGTGCCGAAGCGGGCGCGCAGGCGGTCCATCTCCTCGTCCAGTGCGGCATCGTCGGCCTCGACGGCGTCGACCGTGACGGTGATGCCGTCGAGTGCGGGGAGCTCGATCTCCGGGCGGACATCGACCTCGATCTCGACCTTGAGGTCGCCCGCGAAGTCCTTCTCGTTCGGCCATTCGATGACCTCGGCCGAGGGGCGCCCCACGATGCGGAGGTTGTGCTCGAGCGAAGCCTCGCGGAAGAAGGTGTCCAGACCCTCGTTCACCGCATGCTCGATGACCGCACCGCGACCGACGCGCTGGTCGATGATCGGCGCGGGCACCTTGCCCTTGCGGAATCCGGGGATCTGCACGTCCTGCGCGATGTGCTCGTACGCGTGCTCGATGCTGGGCTTCAGGTCTTCCGGGGTGACCGTGATGTGGAGCTTGACCCGAGTCGGGGCAAGCGTCTCGACGGTGCTGTTCGCCATGCTGGTGTGTTCTCCTTGTGAATGTTCCGCGCGGTTCGTGGCGCGGACCTGACGTCGTGAGACCGACGTCGGGGCGACAGGATTTGAACCTGCGACCTCCCGCTCCCAAAGCGGGCGCTCTACCAAACTGAGCTACGCCCCGGGTAAGAACCCGCGCACGCGGGAACGGCCCCTGAGAGTCTAACGGAACGGAGCACCTCCATCGGTCCGGTATGCTCGTACGGGTCGGCGACGTGATGTGCCGGCCCGTCCCTGAGCTGGTCGAAGGGTCCGGGGGTGTAGCTCAATGGTAGAGTCTCAGTCTTCCAAACTGATTGCGCGGGTTCGATTCCCGTCACCCCCTCTCTGAATCGAATCGACGCGGATCGACGGGAGTTCGATGAGCGATCCCCTCACCCTCCCCTCCGCCGAGGTTCTCGCCGATCACTCGCTGCCGTTCCGGTTCTCCGGACTCTCGTCCGATGAAGCACCCCCGCGGCCGCCACGCCGGCCGCGCAGGCGAGCGCTGACGTGGACGCTCTCCCTCGTCGGCGCCGTGCTCCTGGCCGGGGGTTTCACCCTCCTCCAGCTCGGCGCCTCGCAGGGCTTCGACGACGCACAGGGATCGCTGGATCGGGCGACGACCCAGCAGGACGCCGCGGTCCAGCAGGTCCGCGCCGCGCTCTCCCGCAGCGACAGCACGACCAAGACGGTCGGCGCCGTCCTCGCCACGCAGAGCGACGATCTCATCTCGGCCGCAGATCGGACCGGCCTCACGACGGCCGATGACGCGGCGGTGCAGGCCGCTCACACGGCGACAGGCCTGATCCCGTCCGGCCCCGTCGCGAAGCGCGCCAAGCCCTTCTGGTTCTGGGAGGCGGACTCTGCGGCCGATCGGCTGCGGGCGGACGCGTCCGCCGCGCGGCGGAGCACGACGTCGCTGGATTCCGCCGGGAAGAAGATCGACGAGACCCTCACCGCCGTCCAGGCCTCGGGGTCGGCGGCGATCACGGCCGCAGCGGACCGGGCGGCGGGCGCGGAGGCCGCCAACGTCCCGGCGACCAACGAGAGCGTGCTGTCGCTGCGCACGATGGTGACGCAGGTCAAATCGCTCGCCTCGCCGCTCCAGGAGCAGCTCACCACGACGTTCCCCGCACTCGTGCTGGCCGTGCACAAGGTGCAGGCCTCGCATGCCGCGACCCTGGACGCCGAGTCCGGACCGCTCGAGGACTCCCGGCTGCAGCTCGAGGCCTTCGCTCGATCCCTCGCCCCCGGCGTACTGATCGACTTCGAGTGGTCGGACCTCGTGAACGGACTGGGCGGCCCCAACGGCTACCTCTCCGGCGAGACCGCGTGGTGGTACGACCAGGGCGGCTATGCGACCATCCGGCTGTCGAACTCGATCGCCGAGAGCTGGCCGAGCGACTCCGCCCACGCGATCGTGGCGCACGAGGTCGGGCACGCCATCACCGTGCGCTGCCGCACCATGTACGACACCACCAACGATCAGACCGCCGAGGCGTGGGCCACGGCGTGGGCGATCAGCATGGGCTACACGAACGAGGCGAACGGCACCTCCGCGTACGGCGCTCCCCCGGAGTCGCTGATCCAGACCGCGGCCGGCTGCCGCTGACGCCGCGAGAGCCGCGCGTCTGTGGACGCGCGTCCCGGACGTGCAGAGACGACGAGAGCCTCCGCGTGATGCGGAGGCTCTCGATGCGTGCGGGAAAGGTCAGCGCTGGCCGCGGCGCTCGCGCAGCTGCTGCAGCGCGTCGTCGAGCAGCTGCTCCGCCTCCTCGTCCGTACGGCGCTCCTTCACGTAGGCGAGGTGCGTCTTGTACGGCTCCGGCTTGGCGATCGCGGGAGGGTTCTCCTTGTCGCGACCGGCCGGGAGACCGGAGTGCGGGTGATCGATGATGTCCGGGATCTCCTCCTCGGGCAGCCCCGCGGCGAAGTACCGCACGGTCTCGTTGCCGAGCCCGTCCCAGTACGAGATCGCGATGCGATCTGCGTGATAGCCGTGGTCCTGCTCGCCCATCGGGCCGGATCCGACCCGGGTGCCCCGGATCGCGTTGCCGCCGGTGGCCATCAGATCACCTCGAACTTCGTGATGAGGCCGAGGCCCACGATCGCCACGAACCACGCAAGCGCGAGGACGACGGTGAACCGGTTGAGGTTGCGCTCCGCCAGCCCGGAGGATCCGACGGCGGAGGACATGCCGCCGCCGAACATGTCGGAGAGTCCCCCGCCACGCCCCTTGTGGAGCAGGATCAGGAGGGTCAGCAGGACGCTGGTGATGCCCAGCAGGACCTGCAGGATGAACTGGAGAATATCCACGGAACGGCCTTTCGCTCGGGCTCGCACGGACGTGCGTGATCCCGGGTAACGGTCAATTATACGTCGAGGAGCAGAGGAGCCTCGGGATCACACCCCGACGTGCTTCTGGAACCGGACGATCGCCGCGAACTCGTCGACCACCAGACTGGCGCCGCCCACGAGCGCGCCGTCCACGTCTGGCTCGCGCATGAAGCCGGCGATGTTCCCCGACTTCACCGATCCGCCGTAGAGGATCCGGGTGCGCACGGCCGCCTCGTCGCCGAGGACCTTCGCGATCACGCCGCGGAGCACGGCGCAGACGTCCTGCGCCTGCTGCGGGGTGGCCGCCTGGCCGGATCCGATCGCCCAGACCGGCTCGTACGCGACGACGATGTCCGCCTCGGGCTTCAGACCCGCGAGCGCGACCTCGAGCTGCCCGGCGGGCACAGCGCTCGCGCCGAAGCGCTCCAGGTCCTCCGCCGTCTCGCCGACGCAGATCACCGGGACCAGCCCGTGCTTCAGCGCGGCCTTGGTCTTCGCCGCGACGACCTCGTCGGACTCGGCATGATATTCACGCCGCTCCGAGTGGCCGATGATCACGTAGCGCGCGTCGAGCTTCGCCAGGAACGCGCCCGAGATCTCGCCCGTGTACGCCCCGGAGTCGTGCGCGGACAGATCCTGCGCGCCGAAGGCGAACGGGATCCGGTCGGCGTCGATCAGGGTCTGCACGCTGCGCAGATCGGTGAACGGCGGGAACACCGCCACCTCGACCGATCCGTCCTCATGCTTGGCGTCCTTCAGCGTCCAGTGCAGCTTCTGCACGAACGCGACCGCCTGCAGGTGGTCGAGGTTCATCTTCCAGTTGCCCGCGATCAGCGGGATCCTGCTGTTCATACCCATCCGAGCACCTCCAGGCCGGGGAGTCTCTTGCCCTCGAGGAACTCGAGGCTCGCGCCCCCGCCCGTCGAGATGTGACCGAACTGGTCGTCGGCGAAGCCGAGCTGGCGCACCGCCGCCGCCGAATCCCCCCCGCCGACGACGCTCAGGCCGTCGGTCTCGGTGAGCGCCTGCGCGACGACCTGCGTGCCCGCCGCGAACGCCGGGAACTCGAAGACGCCCATCGGGCCGTTCCAGAACACCGTCCTGGATCCGCGGATCGCCTCGGCGAAGCGCGCGGCCGTCTCGGGCCCGATGTCCAGTCCGATGCCCGCGGCTCCGAACTCCGTCGCCTCGATGGCATCCGCGGCCGCGTCCTCGTGGGCCGCATCCGCGGAGAACGAGGCCGCCACGACCACGTCGGTGGGAAGCACGAGTTCGACCCCGCGCTCCTGGGCTTCGGCGATGTAGCCGCGCACGGTGTCGAGCTGGTCCTTCTCCAGGAGGCTGGACGCCACCGCGTGGCCCTGGGCCGCGAGGAACGTGAACAGCATGCCGCCGCCGACGAGCAGGCGGTCGACCTTCGGCAGCAGGTGCGAGATGACGCCGAGCTTGTCGGACACCTTCGAACCGCCGAGCACGACCGTGTAGGGGCGCTCGGGGTTCTCGGTGAGGCGATCCAGCACGGTCAGCTCGGCCTCGATCAGCAGTCCGGCCGCGGACGGCAGGATCTCGGCGAGCTCGTAGACGCTGGCCTGCTTGCGGTGCACGACTCCGAAGCCGTCGGAGACGAGCACATCGCCGAGGGCCGCGAGCTGCTCCGCGAAGTCACGGCGTGCCGCGTCGTCCTTCGCGGTCTCACCCGGGTTGAACCGGAGGTTCTCCAGCACGACCACGTCGCCGGGCTGCGCAGCGGCCACGGTCTGCTGCGCAGAGTCGCCCACCGTGTCCGTCGCGAAGGCGACGGGCCGGCCGAGCAGCTCCGCGAGGCGCGCCGCGACCGGCGCGAGGCTGTACTGCGGATCGGGTGCCCCGTCGGGGCGGCCCAGGTGCGAGCAGACGATCACGCGGGCGCCCTGATCGATGAGGGCTGTGAGGGTCGGCACCGACGCGCGCACGCGGCCATCGTCCGTGATGATCCCGTCCCGCAGGGGGACGTTGAGATCACAGCGGACGATGACGCGCGTGCCGTCGAGCGACCCGACCGATTCCTTGAGGGAGTCGAGGGTGCGCAGAGTCATATTTCGAACTCAGAGACGCTCGGCGACGTACTCGGTCAGGTCGACCAGGCGGTTCGAGTAGCCCCACTCGTTGTCGTACCAGCTGGACACCTTGACCAGGTTGCCGGAGACGTTGGTGAGCGTCGCATCGAAGATCGACGAGTGCGCGTTGCCCTGGATGTCGCTCGAGACGATCTGATCCTCGTTGTACTGCAGGAAGCCGGCGAGGCGGCCGTCGGCCGCAGCCTTCGCGTACGCCGCGTTGATCTCGTCGACCGTGAGGTCTTCGCGGTCGGTGATGAGCGTCAGGTCGACGATCGAGCCGGTCGGCACCGGAACGCGGTACGAGGATCCGCTGAGCTTGCCGTTGATCTCGGGGATCACCAGGCCGATCGCCTTGGCCGCTCCGGTGGAGGCGGGGACGATGTTGATCGCTGCGGCGCGGGCGCGGCGCAGGTCGCCGTGCGGGCCGTCCTGCAGGTTCTGGTCGGCGGTGTAGGCGTGCGCGGTCATCATGAAGCCGCGGACGATGCCGAACTCGTCGTTGAACACCTTGGCCAGCGGCGCGAGGCAGTTCGTGGTGCACGAGGCGTTGGAGATGATGTGATCCGTCTCCGGGTTGTAGGTCTCCTCGTTGACGCCCATCACGATGGTCGCGTCGTCGCCCGTGGCGGGCGCAGAGATGAGGACCTTCTTGGCACCGGCGTCGATGTGCTTGCGGGCGAGCTCCGCCTTGGTGAAGAAGCCGGTCGACTCGATGACGATGTCGACGCCCAGCTCGCCCCAGGGCAGGTTCGCGGGGTCGCGCTCGGCGAACGCCTTGATCTGCTTGCCGTCGACGGTGATGCTCGACTCGTCGTAGCTGACGTCGGCCTTCAGGACGCCGCCGACGGAGTCGTACTTGAGCAGATGCGCAAGGGTCTTGTTGTCGGTGAGGTCGTTGACCGCGACGATCTCGATGTCCGCACCCTGCTCGAGGGCTGCACGGAAGTAGTTGCGTCCGATTCGGCCGAAGCCGTTGATACCGATCTTGACAGACAAAGATGTCTCCTGATTGTCATGCGCGGAGCACGCGCTCTTCGGGGGATGGAACAACGGCGTCCCGACGGGCGGACCCATCGGGACGCCCGTTGGTCATGACAGTACCAGCAGACCGTTCGTCTTCTCGCGCGCGAGGGCGAAGCGCTGCGCGACGTTCTCCCAGTTCGCGATGTTCCAGGCCGCCTTCACGTAGTCAGCCTTGACGTTGAGGTAGTCGAGGTAGAACGCGTGCTCCCACATGTCCAGCTGGAACAGGGGGACGGTGCCCTGGGCGGTGTTGCCCTGCTGGTCGAACAGCTGCTGGATGATCAGGCGGGCGCCGATCGGGTCCCAGCTCAGCACGGACCAGCCGGAGCCCTGGATGCCCATCGCCGCGGCGGTGAAGTGCGCCTGGAACTTCTCGAACGATCCGAAGAACTCCTCGATGGCCGCCTTCAGCTCGCCCTCGGGCTGGCCGCCGCCGTTCGGCGACAGGTTGGTCCAGAAGATCGAGTGGTTCACGTGGCCTCCGAGGTGGAAGGCGAGATCCTTCTCGAGTCGGTTCACGTTGGCCAGGTTGCCGCTGTCGCGAGCCTCCGCGAGCTGATCCAGCGCCGCGTTGGCACCCGCGACGTAGGCGGCGTGGTGCTTGTCATGGTGCAGCTCCATGATCTTGCCGCTGATGTGCGGCTCGAGTGCCGCGTAGTCGTAGGGAAGGTCGGGCAGCGTGTAGGTCGCCATGTCGATGTCATCCAATCCGCGCCGCGCTTGCGGCGCTCACCGGTCCCCCGCGGCGCGGTGTGCGCGCGGGGCGGACGTTCTCCATCCTATCGACGGCAACGCGCCCCGAGCGGGGATCCTTCCCGTTGTGACGCGTCAGATCAGAGGTCGATCCCCGCGGGCACGGCGGACTCGGTGCCCGGGATCCCGTCGGTGTGAGCTCGCTTGTCCGCCATGGCGAGCAGGCGCCGGATCCGTCCCGCCACGGCGTCCTTGGTGAGAGGCGGGTCTGCGTGGTGGCCGAGCTCGTCCAGGCTCGCGTCCCGGTGTGCGAGGCGGAGCGTCCCCGCCGTGCGCAGATGCTCGGGCACGTCGTCGCCGAGGATCTCCAGCGCACGCTCGACGCGCGCGCAGGCGGCGACCGCGGCCTGCGCGGAGCGACGCAGGTTCGCGTCATCGAAGTTCACGAGACGGTTCACGCCCGCGCGCACCTCCCGGCGCTGGCGCATCTCCTCCCAGGCGGCGGCGGTCTTCGTGGCGCCGATGAGGACCAGCAGGGAGCGGATCCCCTCGGGCTCACGGATCACGACGCGCGGCATGCCGCGGACCTCACGGGCCTTCGCCGAGATGCCGATCCGGTGCGCCGCGCCGACGAGGGCCATGGCGGCCTCGGACGACGGGGCCGCGACCTCGAGGACGGCTGAGCGCCCGGGCTCGCTGAGCGATCCCGCCGCGAGGAAGGCGCCGCGCCAGAGGCCGGCGAGCTCTTCACGCGACCCCGTGGTGAGGCGATTCGGCAGCCCCCGCACCGGACGCCGGCGCTGATCGAGCAGGCCGGTCTGGCGGGCCAGGGTCTCCCCCGCGGCGATCACGCGCACGGCGTACTTGGCCCCGTCACCGCTCGAGCCCTGGATCGGCGCGATCTCCGGACGCACGCCGAAGAGCTCCGCGAGATCGCGGGCGACCCGTCGCGCGAGCAGCTCCGCATCCACCTCGGCCTCGACCGCAATGCGGTTGGCGATCGAGTGCAGCCCGCCGGCGAACCGCAGCACCGCCGTCACCTCCGCGACACGCACCGTGGGGGGCGCATTCCGGATGCTGACGAGCTCTGCCTTGACGTCGGTGGTGAGTGCCACGGGTCTCCTTCTCTCGGGCAGCCGGATCACGGCGCGAAGGATCAGCTTACCGGGCCGCGGCGCGTCGCACCGTCCCGGGCGGACGTCACTCGCGTCCGAGATCGCGGTGCCGCACGGTCACCCCGACTCCCGGCACCTGCGCCAGGCGACGGGCGAGCTCCTCGGCCATCGCCACGGAACGATGCTTGCCGCCTGTGCAGCCGATCGCGAGCATCGAGTGGCTCTTGTTCTCGCGCTGGTAGCCGTCCAGGATCGGGGTGAGCGCCGCCGTGTAGGCGTCCAGGAACTCCTGGGCGCCATCCCTGCTGAGCACGTACTCGCTCACTTCGGAGTCGAGCCCGGTGGACCCGCGCAGCTCGTCGATCCAGAACGGGTTGGGCAGGAACCGCATGTCCGCGACCAGATCGGCGTCCGAGGGCAGGCCGTACTTGAAGCCGAAGCTCATGATCGTGAGCTTGTGCCGGGCGGCGCCCGCCTCGGCGAATCCTTCGGTGACCTTGGTCGCGAGCTGATGCACGTTGAAGTTCGAGGTGTCGATGACGATGTCGGCCGCTTCGCGCAGCGGCGCGACCCTGGTGCGCTCGGCGCGGATGCCGTCCAGCAGCGTCCCGTCGCCCTGCAGCGGATGCGGTCGCCGCACCGACTCGAACCGGCGCACGAGCACGTCGTCGGCCGCGTCCAGGAACACGACCTGCACGGATCCGTGCTCGCGCAGCGCCCTGGCCACACCGGGGAATCCCTCGAAGAGATCCCGTCCGCGCACGTCGACCACGGCGGCCACCTTGGGCAGCGCCGCGCCGCCGAGGTTGGCGAGATCGAGCAGCGGCCGGAGCATCTGCGGAGGCAGGTTGTCGACCACGTACCAGCCGAGATCCTCGAGAACGTTCGCGACCGTCGAGCGCCCCGCGCCCGACATCCCGGTGACGATCAGGAACTCACCCTGGTCGGCGCTCATGTGGTGTCCTCCTCGCTCGGCTCCAGCCTATCGAGACGCGATACCCGTGGGCTCATCCTGCGGCGCCGTTTCCACGGTTTCCGCTGCCGGCCGCGCCTGGCCCCGCTCTGCCGCGCCGCCGGACAGGTGCGCGCAGATCGCCTCCGCGAGTGCGGGGCCGATGCCCTGCACCTCCTGGATCTCCTCGGCGTCGGCGCGGCGCAAAGCGGCGACGGATCCGAAGTGGCGCAGCAGCGCCTTGATCCTCGCCGCGCCGAGACCGGGGACCTCGCCGAGGATCGACGTGATGTCGCGACGGCGACGCTTGCGCTGGTGGGTGATCGCGAAGCGGTGCGCCTCGTCGCGCAGCCGCTGCACGAGGTAGAGGGCCTCGCTCGTGCGCGGCAGGATCACCGGGTAGTCGTCGCCCGGGAGCCAGAGCTCCTCGAGTCGCTTGGCGATGCCGGCCAGGCCGATGTCGGTGCGGCCGGCGTCCCGGAGCGCACGCGCGGCGGCCTCGACCTGAGGCTTCCCGCCGTCGACGATGAGCAGCTGGGGTCGATAGGCGAACCGGGGCTTGCGGCGCTCGGTCACGACCGGCCCCTCCGGATCGATTGCGACGGCCGCACCGGCGTCTCGCAGGGCCGCGCCCTCCGCACCCTCCGCACCGACGAGCGCGAGCGTCTCGACCTGATCCGGGGCGTCGATATGAGCCAGCCGCCGGGTGAGCACCTGGTACATCGAGTCGGTGTCGTCGGTGGTCTCCGCGATGTTGAACGAGCGGTACTGGTCTTTGCGCGGCAGGCCGTCTTCGAAGACCACCATCGAGGCGACCACGTTCGTGCCGCCGAGGTGCGAGATGTCGTAGCACTCGATCCGCAGCGGCGCCTCGCTGAGCCCCAGCGCCTCCTGCAGATCCGTGAGCGCCTGGGAGCGCGTGGTGTAGTCGCTCGAGCGCCGCGTCTTGTGGCGGATCAGCGCCTGCTGCGCGTTCAGCGACGCGTTGCGCATGAGCTCTGCGCGCTGGCCGCGCTGCGCGACGGCGATCTCGACCTTCTTGCCGCGCCGTTCACGCAGCCACTCCTCGAGCTCGGCGGAGTCCTCCGGCAGCGAGGGCACCAGCACTCTCCGCGGAACCTGCTCTCCGCTGGCGTCGCCGTACACGCGCTGCAGGATCTGGTCCACGAGGTCCGGGCCGGAGATGTCGATCTCCTTGTCCAGAGTGGACGCGCGCACGCCGCGCACGCGGCCGCCGCGGATCACGAAATGCTGGATCGCGGCGGACAGCTCGTCCTCGGCGATCCCGAACAGGTCGGCGTCCTCGTCCTGCGGCAGCACCAGGGCGCTGCGGCCCAGCACGGCGTCGATCGACGCCAGCTGGTCGCGGTGCTTCGCGGCGCTCTCGTAGTCCATCGCGGCCGACGCCTCCTGCATGCGCCGGGTGAGATCGCGCGTGAAGCGCTCGTCGCCGCCCTCCATGAACGCGATGAAGTCGTCGACCACGGCCCGGTGCTCGGCGATCGTCACCCGCATCGAGCAGGGCCCGCCGCATTTGCCGATCTGCCCGGGGAAGCAGGGACGGCCCGTCGCCATCGCCTTGCGATAGCTGGCGTCGCTGCAGGTGCGGATCGGGAACACCTTGATCATCAGGTCGATCGTGTCGTGCACGGCCCACACCTTCGGATACGGCCCGAAGTACTTCGCTCCCGGGATCCGCCGGTTGCGGGTCACGATCACCCGCGGCGCCTCGTCGGCGAGCGTGATCGCCATGAACGGGTACGACTTGTCGTCCTTGTAGCGGACGTTGAACGGCGGATCGAACTCCTTGATCCACATGTACTCGAGCTGCAGGGAGTCGACGTCGGTCGGCACGACCGTCCACTCCACCGAGGCGGCGGTGGTGACCATGCGCCGGGTGCGCTCGTGCAGGGTGCGCAGGGGGGCGAAGTAGTTCGACAGCCGCTGCCGCAGGTTCTTCGCCTTGCCGACGTACAGCACGCGCCCCTGAGCATCACGGAACCGGTACACCCCGGGGTCGGTCGGGATCTCCCCCTGCCGCGGCTTGTACGGCAGCTCTGTCGCCATCAGCCCGCCTTGCGCTCGATCGCCCGCCGCGCCCCGGGACGCGCACCCGCAGGCGCCGTGCCGAGGATCTCTGCGAGGAAGACGCCGGTGTGGCTGTCGGCGTTGCGCGCGACCTGCTCCGGCGTGCCGGTGGCGATGATCTCGCCGCCGCCGGATCCGCCCTCGGGCCCCAGGTCGATCACCCAGTCCGCCGACTTGATCACGTCGAGGTTGTGCTCGATCACGATGACGGTGTTGCCCTTGTCCACGAGGCTGTTCAGCACCTCGAGGAGCTTGCGGACGTCTTCGAAGTGCAGGCCCGTGGTCGGCTCGTCGAGCACGTAGATGCTGCGCCCGTTGCTGCGGCGCTGCAGCTCGGTGGCGAGCTTGACTCGCTGCGCCTCGCCCCCGGAGAGCGTGGTCGCCGACTGGCCGAGTCGCACGTAGCCGAGGCCGACGTCGACGAGCGTCTTCATGTAGCGGTGGATCGCCTGGATCGGCTCGAAGAATTCCGCGGCCTCCTCGATCGGCATCTCCAGCACCTCGGCGATGTTCTTGCCCTTGTAGTGCACAGCGAGAGTGTCGCGGTTGTACCGCTTGCCGTGGCACACCTCGCAGTCGACGTACACGTCGGGCAGGAAGTTCATCTCGATCTTTATCGTGCCGTCGCCCGAGCACGCCTCGCAGCGCCCGCCCTTGACGTTGAAGCTGAACCGGCCCGGCTGGTAGCCGCGCACCTTCGCCTCCGGCGTCTCGCTGAACAGCGTGCGGATCCGATCGAAGACGCCGGTGTAGGTGGCGGGGTTCGAGCGTGGGGTGCGACCGATCGGCGCCTGGTCGACGTGCACCACCTTGTCGAGGTTGTCGAGTCCGGTCACCCGGGTGTGCTTGCCCGGGACCTTGCGGGCGCCGTTGAGCTTGGAGGCGAGCACGCGGTACAGGATGTCGTTCACCAGTGACGACTTGCCGGAGCCGCTGACCCCGGTGACGGCCGTGAGCACGCCCAGCGGGAAGTCCGCCGTCACGTTCTGCAGGTTGTTCGCCTTCGCGCCGACGACGCTGAGCATGCGCTTGCGGTCGATCCTGCGGCGCTTGGCCGGTGTGGTGATCTCGCGTCGCCCTGCGAGATAGTCGGCGGTCATCGAGTTGCGCTCGTGCAGCAGCGACTCGTACGGCCCTGAGTGCACCACCAGGCCGCCGCCGACTCCGGCACCGGGGCCGATGTCGACCACCCAGTCCGCGGCCTCGATCGTCTCCTCGTCGTGCTCGACCACGATCAGCGTGTTACCCAGATCGCGCAGCGTCAGCAGCGTCTCGATGAGGCGGCGGTTGTCGCGCTGGTGCAGGCCGATCGACGGCTCGTCGAGGACGTACAGCACGCCGGTGAGCCCGGATCCGATCTGCGTCGCGAGCCGGATCCGCTGCGCCTCGCCCCCGGACAGCGATCCCGCCGAGCGGCTGAGGTTCAGGTACGACAGACCCACCTGCAGCAGGAAGTCGAGCCGGAGCCGGATCTCGCGGAGCACCTGCGCCGCGATCTTCGCCTCACGCGGGGAGAGCTCCAGGCGCTGCATGAACTCCCGTGCCTCGGCGAGGCTCTTGTGCGAGACCTCGGCGATGGAGTGCCCGTGCACCTGCACGGCGAGCACCTCGGGCTTGAGCCGGTCGCCGTCGCAGACCGGACATGGCACCTCGCGCAGGTACTCGCCCCAGCGGCTGCGCTGGGTGTCGCTCTCGGCCTGCTGGTACTGCCGCTCGATGTACGGCACGACGCCTTCGAAGCCGGACGAGTACCGCATCTCGCGGCCGTACCGGTTCTTCCACTTGACGGTGACCTTGTAGTTCTCGCCGCGCAGCACCGCCTCCTTGACGTCGGAGTGCAGCTTGTGCCACGGCGTGTCGAGGGAGAAGTCCAGGTCGGTCGCGAGGCCCTCGAGCAGGCGCTCGTAATACTGGAACAGCCCCTTGCCCTGCGTGGTCCAGGGCAGGATCGCCCCCTCCCGGATCGACAGGCTCTCGTCCCCGAGCATGAGGTCGGGGTCCACCGACATCCGGGTGCCGAGCCCGGAGCAGGCGGGGCAGGCGCCGAACGGCGCGTTGAACGAGAAGGTGCGCGGCTCGATCTCGGTGAGCGTGATCGCGTGCCCGTTCGGGCAGGCCAGCTTCTCTGAGAACGACTGCCAGGCGTCGTCGCCCTCCTCGTCCACGAAGTTGACCTGGATCACGCCGCCGGCGAGCCCGAGCGCGGTCTCCACCGAGTCCGTGACGCGGCCGAGGATGTCGGGCGCCGCGACGAGACGGTCGACCACCACGCCGATGTCGTGCTTGTAGCTCTTCTTCAGCACCGGCGGCTCGGCGAGCTGGATCATCTCGCCGTCCACAATCGCGCGGGCGTAGCCCTTCGCGCCGAGCTCGCGGAACAGGTCGACGAACTCGCCCTTCTTCTGGCTGACCACCGGAGCGACGATCTGGTAGCGGGTGCGCTCCGGCAGCTCCATGAGTTGGTCGGCGATCTGCTGCACCGTCTGGCGCTGGATCTTCGCCCCGCACTGCGGGCAGTGCGGGATCCCGATGCGCGCCCAGAGCAGGCGCATGTAGTCGTAGATCTCGGTGATCGTGCCGACCGTCGAGCGCGGGTTGCGGTTCGTGGACTTCTGATCGATCGAGACCGCGGGGCTCAGGCCCTCGATGAAGTCGACGTCCGGCCGGTCGACCTGGCCGAGGAACTGCCGGGCGTACGCGCTGAGCGACTCGACATACCGCCGCTGGCCTTCGGCGAAGATCGTGTCGAACGCGAGGCTGGACTTGCCGGAGCCGCTCAGTCCGGTGAACACCACCATGGAGTCGCGCGGGATCTCGAGGTCGACGTTGCGAAGATTGTGGACGCGGGCTCCGCGGACACTGAGTCTTCCGGGGCTGGTTACGGGTACGATCGGCACCCGACAAGTCTAGGAGCGGCCACCGACATTGGCTCCGGCGCCGGATCCGACCGACGGTTCCACCCCCGCTTCCGGGTGCGACGAGACCCTCAGCGCGACCGCGCTCACCCCCGCCAGCACGGCGGCGCCGAGCGGCGCCAGCCACGGGAAACCCGGACCGTGCAGCGGAGGCAGGGCCATCACCATGACCGCCGCGACCGATTGCGCGATCACCTGGATCACGAGCAGCCGGCGCACTCCCGGCAGCAGCACGCGCAGCCGGATCCGCGAGCGCCACGGCACCGCCCAGGCCCATGCCGCGAGCACATGCGCCACGGGGATCAGCAGCACCGCGAGGGCCGCGCGCCCTGCCGACGGGGCAGCCAGGATCACCCCGAGCGCGAGGCACGCGATGCCGATCCACGCCGCCATCGACCACGGCACGATCGCCGCCACGAGCGCCGCGACCCCCGCGACCCACCACCACAGCGGGTACGGGTTCAGCAGCGGCGCACCGCCCGCGATCACCAGCGCGCTCGCGATCCGCAGCACCGGCCCCGGCACCGATCCCGGCACCCGCAGTTCGTGCGACCGCGTCATCGCCGGGCCCCTCGCCCGCGCCCGCGCCGCGCGCTGCGAGCCGCGATGCGCAGCGCGTTCACCGCGTCGTCGGCGTCCCAGGAGAGCACCTCGATCCCCGCACCGCGGAGATCCTCGAGCACCCCTGCGCGCTCGAGCAGCAGCAGCCGCATCGCCAGATTCTGCGCCGCGCTCAGCCGTTCCGTCTGCGGCGTCGGCAGGACGTCGATCGCCACGACCGCGTGACCGCTCGCGCTCCAGCGCAGCGCCAGATCCGCGGCCGCCCCGTCGAAGAACGTCGACAGCACGAACACGATCGACCCCGCCGGCACGGGAGGAGTGCGCCGATATCGCGTGCCGTCGCCGGCCGCGCCCGTGCCCGCGATGACGCCCCGCAGTCGCTCCAGATGACGGGAGCCCGATCCGCTCCGCACCGAGCGGCCGCCCGGGGAGAGCGCGTGGAACGCGATCCGGTCGCCCGCGCCGATCGCCGACTCCGCGACCGACAGCGCGGCCTCGCGGCCCAGGTCCATCGATGTGGGACCACTGCGCGCGGACGCGCCGCTCCCCCAAGTCGCGACGACCGCGCCGAGATCATCCGCCGTGTCCAGCGCGATGACGACGCCGCTGTCGCTCAGCGCGTTCGTGCGCCGCACCAGCAGGTCGCCCGGGCGGCGGGCCAGCCGCGCGGTCGCGCGCCAGTCCACCCGGCGCAGCTCATCCCCGGGCGCGAACGGATGGATGTCGCGGAAATCGCCGCCTGACCCGCCACGCTGCCCCTCGTGCCCGCCGTGCAGGCCGACCAGCCGCGGTGAGAGCGGAAGCTCGACGATGCGGCGGGCACGAGGCGAGGCGTCCCAGACGGCCGCCACGCGCGTGGTCGTCGTGCTCGCCCAGGCGCCGTCATGCTGCAGCGCCCGCGCTGTCACGGCGAGCACCTCGCCGGGGCCCGAGTGCAGGATGCGGGTGCGGGTGCGCGCCGCCTCCCCCGAGATCGTCTCGACCTCGCCCGTGCGCTCACCGCCCTGATCGATGGCGAGCTGGATCCATTCCGCACCCGTGGCGACGTCGATCCGGCCGGCGACGGACTCCGAGCCCCCGTCGAGGTCGAGGCGGAGCGAGATCTCCGCCGAGGCGCTCCGCGGTGGCCGGATCAGCGCCCACGCGCCGGCGAGCGCCAGGGGAAGGCCGATCGCGATCACGTCGGGACGGCCGAGGACGAGACCGGCCCCGCCCAGGAGCACGGATCCGGCCAGCGCGGCGGCGAGCACCGGCGTGCGCTGCCAGCGCAACGGTGCGCGCAGCATCGAGCGCGGCTCGCTCATGTGCGGACCGCGTCCGCCGATGCCACCGTCGGCGGGACCGGCGTCGCGCTCACGACCCCGGAGACCACGGACGCCGGATCCACTCCCTGCGCCCACGCCTGGGGCGTCAGCGTCAGCCGGTGTGCGAGCACCGGGACCGCGATGCGCTTCACGTCGTCGGGGCGCACATAGCCGCGCCCCTCGATGGCCGCGACCGCGCGCGCGAGCAGGATGAGCGCCTGCGATCCGCGCGGGGAGGCGCCGACGGCCACGTTCTGCGCGGTCCGCGTGCCCCGCGCGAGCTCCACGGCGTACCGGATCAGGTCGGGCTCGACATGGATCCGCTCGACCGCCGCCTGGATCGCGCGCAGCTGCGCGGTGTCGATCACCGCGGCGACGTCGGTATGCTCCTGCTGCCGCCGGATCCGCTGCTCGACGATCCCCGACTCGTGCTCGGGAGTCGGGTAGCCCACCGCGAGACGCACCATGAACCGGTCCAGCTGGGCCTCGGGCAGCGCGTAGGTTCCTTCGTATTCGATCGGGTTCGACGTCGCGATCACGTGGAACGGATCCGGGAGCGGATAGCGCTGCCCCTCGACCGTGACCTGACGCTCCGCCATCGCCTCCAGCATCGCCGACTGGGTCTTCGGCGTGGTCCGGTTGATCTCGTCGGCCAGCAGCAGCCCGGTGAAGATCGGGCCCGGCCGGAACCGGAACTCGCCCGTCGCGGGCGCGTACACGAACGATCCGGTCACGTCGCCCGGGAGCATGTCCGGCGTGCACTGCAGCCGGCGGAACTCGAGTCCGAGCGCGGCGGCGAGACTGCGCGCGGCGAGGGTCTTGCCGAGGCCCGGCACGTCCTCGAACAGCACGTGCCCGCCGGCGAGGAGCGTGGCGAGGGCGAGCGTCAGGGGTTCGTCCATCCCGACCACCACCGTGCGCACGCGTTCCAGGACGCGGGCCGCCGTCGTCGTGATCGTGGCGATGTCGTCGTGTGCGCGATCGTCGAGGCTCATGTTCTCTCCGGGGTCGAGGGGGTGGGCGGGTTCTCCAGCGCGTGCAGGATCCGTTCGAGCTCCGTCCGGCGCAGCTCCTTCGCCGCGAGCGCGGCATGCGCGCCGGGACCGAGGATCGCGTCGATCGCAGCCGCATCGGCCTCCTCCGGCCGCACGCCCTGCGCGCGCAGCCGGCGATCCGCCACAGCCATGAGGCGGCGCCGGAACGCCAGCCCGACGACGCCGGTGCGCGCGTCCACCGCCCAGGCGAGCCGCGAGACGTCCGAGCCGCGCTGGAGCTGTTCGGGAGCCGGCGGGGGCCACGGACCGGATTCGTCGACAAAGCTCTGCTGCGCGATGAGGAGGGCGGCAGCGAAGACGATGATCCAGGCGATCCCGAACGGGAGCGGAACGCCGAGGAACTGCAGCAGCAGCGCCGTCGGCACGCCGAGCACGATCCACAGGACGATCACCGCGATCCTGCTCCTGCCTCTCATCGCCACCCCTCCTCGATGGCTGCGAGGCATCGGCGCGCCGTGGCGCGCTGGCCCTCATCCGCCCTGCCGCCGCCGAAGCGCACCGACTCGTACAGTCCGAGCAGGGTCCCCAGCTCGGCGTCCAGTCCGGCTCGGCGACGCAGGATCCGCACCGCGAACTCGGCCGGCGTCTCCGAGAGCGCCCTGGCGCGTCCGGCACGGGCGGAGGCCTCCTCCAGATGCACCCAGGCGGCGACGATCGCGTCGCCGGGGTCCGCGTGGGCATCGATGGCCTGCTGCGCGTTCGCCGTCGCGGCGCGGATCGCGCCCGCGTCGACCGCCTCGTCCCCGGCCGTCGCGGCCTCGCCGAGACCGGCCGTGGCCCCGCCGCCGTCCTGTCGGCTCAGGGGACGCGCGGCCCAGAGTGCGCGCGCCACTCGCCAGAACAGCCACAGCACCAGCAGTGCGGCGCCGAGGATGACCACGATCTCGATGACGGCGACGATCGTCCCGAGCACGGGACTGTCCGGAAGCGGATCCACTCCCGCGATGCCCGGCAGCTGCGTCGGTCCGGATGCCGGGGCCGTCGCCGGCCGGCGCGGGAGCCCGCCGATGTCACCGAACCGGGGCACGCCCTGCAGTGAGGCGATCGCCATCAGAAGGCAGGCGACGACGGTCACGGCCGCGAGCACGCCGGTCAGCGCAAGCGTGCGCGGGCGCGGGTCGTCGCGGACCATGCCCCTCACCTTACGTGCTGGCGTCGGCACCGGCCGGAGCGACAGACAGCACCCCGGATCAGAGCTCGACGGCGCCGGCGAATCGCATCAGTCCGTCACGCACGGACTCCACCTCCGCGATCGTCATCCCCAGCCGCGCCATCACCTGACGCGGCACGTCGATGGCACGCGCGCGCAGCGCAGTGCCCCGGGGCGTGAGGGCGATGTCGAGCCGGCGCTCGTCCGACGCACTGCGCCCGCGCTCGATCAGCCCATCCGCCTCCAGCCGCTTCACGAGCGGCGACGCGGTCGCAGGATCCATCGCCAACGCCGTCGCGAGGTCCCGCAGGGACCGCGGCGACTGCTCCCACAGCGCGAGCATCACGAGGTACTGGGGATGCGTGAGCCCGAGAGGCTCCAGGATCGGCCGGTAGATCGCCACGACGTTGCGCGCGGCCGTCACCAGGGCGAAGCAGAGCTGGTTGTCGAGGCGCAGGAGCTCGTCGGTCGTCGGAGGCGTCACGACCCGATTATACCTATTGCCCTAATGATTAGTACACTAATGAACATGATCACCCCTCCCTCCGATACGCCCGAGCGAGCACCGCTCCGGCAGCGCATCCGTGAGGCCGGCGGCCTGTACGCCTGGTTCAACACGAACCTGGTCCGGCTGGCGGGCCCCGCCTCGGTCGGGCCCTATGAGGCGACGCCCCCGCCATCGGCCGCAGAGCGCGCCCAGCGCGCGTGCCCGCTGTGCGGTTCCCCGATGACCGCGCACGAGATCGATCGGACCGGGCCGAAGCCGCTCATGCACTGCCCCTGACGCGCACCGTCCGACGCTGCGGAGCGCCCGCGCCCGCATACCTGCGGTCAGGAGCGCCCTGCCGCATCCTCGCGTGCGACATCCAGCCAGAAGATGAGCCTCTCGTCGTCGGCCACGGCCTCGGCAGCGACGTCCAGCCAGTTCGCGCTCATGGTCCGCGCCCCCATGACCGCGTGCGTCACACCGGGCCGGCCCAGCAACCCGGCGCCGTGCTCGATCTCCACGCGCACCAGCAGAGATCCGCCGCGACGAGCGCCGACCAGGATCTTCCCGTCGACCAGGAACGCGCGGCTGCCGAACATCCGCCTCTCCTCGATCGCGAGGTCGCCCTCCAGCAGCGCGCGGATCCGATCGGCCAGCTCTGTCATCTCGACATCCATCTGCGGCTCCCTCTACGCGTGCCCGGCCCGCTCCATCGCGCGCAGCTCCTTCTTCAGGTCCTGCACCTCGTCTCGCAGCCGCGCCGCGAGCTCGAACTTGAGCTCGCCGGCCGCGGCGAGCATCTGCGCCGACAGGTCGGCGATCGTGTCCTCCAGCTGCATGGCACCCTCGGCGGCGATGCCCTCACGGCGCAGGTTCGGGGTCGGCGACTTGCCCCGTCCCGACCTGTTGCGGTGGGACAGCAGCTCCGCCGTATCCGCGCCCTCGCGCGCCAGCACATCGGTGATGTCCGCGATGCGCTTGCGCAGCGGCTGCGGATCGATCCCGTTGGCGGTGTTGTAGGCGATCTGCTTGTCCCGGCGCCGATCGGTCTCCTCGATCGCCCTGGCCATCGAGTCGGTCATGTTGTCGGCGTACATGTGCACCTGACCGGACACGTTGCGGGCCGCGCGGCCGATGGTCTGGATCAGCGACGTCCCGGAGCGCAGGAAGCCCTCCTTGTCCGCGTCCAGGATTGCGACGAGGGAGACCTCCGGAAGGTCGAGGCCCTCGCGGAGCAGGTTGATGCCGACCAGGACGTCATAGACGCCCGCCCGCAGCTCGGTGAGCAGCTCGACGCGTCTCAGGGTGTCGACGTCGGAATGCAGGTAGCGGACCCGGACGCCGTGCTCGCCGAGGAAGTCGGTGAGCTCCTCCGCCATCTTCTTCGTGAGCGTGGTGACCAGCACCCGCTCGTCGCGTTCGACGCGGATCCGGATCTCCTCGAGCAGGTCGTCGATCTGCCCCTTCGAGGGCTTCACCACGATCTGCGGGTCGATCAGCCCGGTCGGGCGGATGATCTGCTCCACCACGCCGTCGGCGATGCCCATCTCGTACTTGCCCGGGGTGGCGGACAGGTAGACCGTCTGCCCGATCCGCTTCGTGAACTCGTCCCATCGCAGCGGACGGTTGTCGAGCGCGCTCGGCAGACGGAACCCGTGATCCACCAGTGTCCGCTTGCGCGAGGCGTCGCCCTCGTACATCGCGCCGATCTGCGGCACTGTGGCATGCGACTCGTCGATCACCAGCAGGAAGTCGTCCGGGAAGAAGTCGAGCAGCGTGTGCGGCGGCTCGCCCGCCTCGCGTCCGTCCATGTGCCGCGAGTAGTTCTCGATGCCCGAGCAGAAGCCGAGCTGCTGCAGCATCTCCAGATCGAACGTGGTGCGCATGCGCAGCCGCTGCGCCTCGAGCAGCTTGCCCTGCCGCTCGAGCTCGGCCAGACGCCCCGCCAGCTCCTCCTCGATCGTGCCGATCGCGCGCTGCACGACATCCGTGCCCGCCACATAGTGCGAGGCGGGGAAGATCGGCACCGAATCGAGCTTGGCGATGACCTCGCCGGTGAGCGGATGCAGCGAGTACAGCGCCTCGATCTCGTCGCCGAACAGCTCGATGCGGATCGCGTGCTCTTCGTACACCGGGATGATCTCGATCGTGTCGCCGCGCACCCGGAAGTTGCCGCGGGAGAAGTCGACGTCGTTGCGGTTGTACTGCATCGCGATGAACTGCCGGATCAGGGCGTCGCGATCGTAGCGCTCCCCCACCTGCAGCGCGACCATCGCACGCAGGTACTCCTCCGGGGCTCCGAGGCCGTAGATGCAGGAGACCGTGGAGACCACCACGACGTCGCGCCGGCTGAGCAGAGAGTTCGTGGTGGAGTGCCGCAAGCGCTCGACCTCGGCGTTCACCGAGGAGTCCTTCTCGATGAAGGTGTCCGTCTGCGGGACATACGCCTCGGGCTGGTAGTAGTCGTAGTACGAGACGAAGTACTCGACCGCGTTGTTCGGCATGAGGTCGCGGAACTCGTTGGCCAGCTGTGCCGCGAGCGTCTTGTTGTGCGCGAGGACGAGGGTCGGCCGTTGCACCTGCTCGATCAGCCAGGCCGTCGTCGCCGACTTTCCGGTGCCCGTCGCGCCCAGCAGCACGACGTCGGTCTCGCCCGCGTTGATGCGTGCCGCGAGCTCGGCGATCGCCTGGGGCTGGTCTCCGGCCGGCACGTACTCGCTGACGACCTCGAACGGGCGGACCGAACGTGTGGGTTGCATCCCTCCACACTACGAGGGGTCTCGGACACTGGCGCCGGAGACCCTCACGGACATCTGCTCGAGACGGCAAGACGTCCGCGGCGGGATCGGTCGACTCAGCTCGCGCGGGTCCAGACATACGGGGTGGTCGTGGTGTACTTGCGCAGTCCGGAGCGCTCCAGGATCGGCCGGGAGAACTCGGTCGAGTCGGAGTGCAGGTAGCGGATCCCGCGCTGCAGCGCGGCGTGCGCACGCCGTGCGGTCACCGCTCGGTAGACCCCGCGTCCACGCCACTCGGGCAGCGTCGCACCGCCCCAGATGCCGGCGAACTCCGTGCCGGCGACGGGCTCCAGGCGTCCGGCGCTGATCACCTGGCCCTCCGACTCGGCGATCCAGAGCACGATGTCGGCGCCGGAGGCCACCCGCGCGACAGTGCGCGCGGCACGGCTCTGCCAGTCGGGATCGCCGAACACGCGGCCCTGCATCTCCTCCATCGCCAGGATGTCGTGCTCCGCGCGGATCTCGCGCAGCGTCACGCCGGGCGGGACGGGAACGTCGCCGGCGAGCGCCGACGCCTCCCCGAGCATGACGGACTCCTCGTCCTCCGGGGCGAACCCCGCCTCGAGCAAGGCCGCGGCGAGACCCGGCGCGGCGTCGTGCCCGCGCGTCTTCCACTCCGCCGTGCGCACATCGGGCTGCGCCGCGAAGTGCGCGGCGACGTCCCGCACCAGAGAGCGGATCCTCCGCTCCCCCGCGCCGGCGAGATCCCGGTAGCTCGCGAAACCGCTCCCGCCGGGGAAGACGCCGACGGTCACCGGACCGAACCGGCGCACGCCCTCGGCGCCGTCCAGCTCCGCGTCTCCCCGCAGCTGGGCGTCATAGGCGGCGAGCAGGCCGGTCACCGGGTGCTCCCCGCGCGCAGCCTCGCCCACAGCTCGTCGGTCTGCCGGAGGGTGTCCGCGAGTTCCCCCGACGTGTCGATCAGCACGTCGGCGATCGCCCGTCGCTGCGCATCCGGCACCTGCGAGGCGATCCGCGCCCGCGCATCGGCCCGCTCCATTCTGCGCTCCCGCACCAGCCGATCCTCCCGGAGCGCGGCCGGAGCATCCGCGACGACGACCAGGTCCCAGGGATCGTCCACGCGGGCCTCGACCAGCAGCGGCACGTCGTACACGACCACGGCGCCCGGATCCGCGGTGAGCGCGTCCGTGAAGCGGCGCTCCGACTCGGCCTTCACGGCCGGATGCACGATGCCGTTCAGCCGGCCGAGCGCCTCCGTGTCGCCGAACACCCTGGCACCCAGCCGAGCGCGGTCGAGCGCGCCGTCGGGCTGGATCATCTCCGCGCCGAATGCTTCCGCGATGCGTGTCAGCACCGCGGAACCCGGCGACTGCACATCCCGCACGATCCGGTCCGCGTCCACGATGACCGCACCGTGCTCCGCGAGCCGGGCGGCGATGGTCGACTTGCCCGACGCGATGCCGCCGGTGAGCGCGATGAGGGGCATGCCGTCAGTCTCGCACACGCGCGAATGACGTCGGTCAGAGCGCCCCGGCACCGGCCGGTGTCTGCGCTCGCGGCTCCGAGAACCCCTCAGACCCGCCCGGACGGAGCGTCGCGCAGCACCGCTCGCGCGACGAACGCCGACGCCGCGCACAGGACGGTCACCGCGATCAGGAACCAGGCCCACCCGGCCTGCAGGAAGACCAGGCCGAGTGCCCAGCCGAACAGGCTCGACCCCGCGTAGTAGGCGAAGTAGTAGAGCGAGGAGGCCTGCGCCCGACTGCTCGCCGGTGCCGCGACCGGCGTCCAGCCGGACGCGATCGCGTGCGCGGCGAAGAAGCCGGCCGTGAACAGCACCAGACCGGCCAGCACGACCGCCGTCGCCGGCACGAGCATCAGGATCGCGCCGAGCGCCATGACTCCGATCGATCCGAGGAGCACCGGATAGCGTCCCACCCGTGACGCCCGCGCGCCCGCCCACGGCGAGGACACGGTGCCGGCGAGATACGCCAGGAACAGCAGCGTGACGAGCCAGCCCGGCAGCGCGATCGGCGGGGCCGCGAGGTGGAAGCCGAGATAGTTGTACACCGCGACGAAGGCCCCCATCAGCAGGAACGCCTGCAGGTGCAGGGCGCGCTGCTGAGGCGAGCGCAGCAGGGCGAGGAGTCGCTCGCCCAGTGCGGGTCCCGAGTGCGCACGCAACCGGCTCGGCGCGAATCCGCGTGCGCGGGGAGTGAGACTGAGGAAGAGCACGGCGGACGCCGCGCAGAGCGCCGCCACCACCCAGACCCCCGTGCGCCAGTCCGCGGCCTCCGCGACGATGCCGGACACGATCCGCCCCAGCAGCCCGCCGACGGTGGTTCCGGCGATGTAGCTCCCCGCCGCGGTCGCGGCATGGCGGGCGTCGACCTCTTCAGCGAGATAGGCGAGGGCGACCGCGGGCACGGCCCCCAGCGCGACACCTTCGGCGCAGCGCAGCACGAGCAGCGGCACGATGCGGTCACCGAACGGCGCGGCGAACCCCAGGGCGGTGGCCGCGAGCACGCCGATGGCCATCGCCGGCACGCGTCCGATGCGATCGGCGACGATCGACCATCCGATCACCGACGCGGCGAGCCCGAGCGTCGCCGCCGACACGCTCAGCGCGGCGGTCGCGGGCGGCACCGCGAGATCGGTCGCGATCTGCGGCAGAACGGCCTGCGGCGAGTAGAGCTGCGCGAACGTGGCGATGCCGGCGAAGAAGAGGCCGATGATCAGACGCCGGTACTCCCCGGAGCCGGGGGCGTGGCCGGTGAAGCTCACCGGGATCGGATCCGCAGCCGGGGTGCGTCGCCGGATCCGCGGAGCTCGATGACGGCCATGCCTTCATCCTCGCACTCCCCGCGAACGCGGAACGGGCCGCCACCCGGAGGTGACGGCCCGTTCTGCTCAGCGATGCTGAGTGCTGCTTAGGCGTTGCCGCCCGAGAGCTTCTCGCGCAGAGCCGCGAGAGCCTCGTCGTCGGCCAGGGTGCCCGCACCGGACGCGTCGCTCGAGAACGACTGCGCGCTCGCGCCGAAGTCGTCGACCGTCGCAGCCTCGGCCTCGGCGGCCTTGATGACCTGGGCCTTGTGCGCCTCCCAGCGGGTCTGGGCAGCGGCGTACTCCTGCTCCCATGCCTCGCGCTGGGTGTCGAACCCGTCCTTCCACGCACCGGTCTCGGCGTCGAAGCCCTCCGGGTACTTGTACTCGCCGTTCTCGTCGTACTCGGCGAGCATGCCGTACAGCGCGGGGTCGAATTCGGTGCCGTAGGGGTCGACCGACTCGTTGGCCTGCTTGAGCGACAGCGAGATGCGACGGCGCTCGAGGTCGATGTCGATGACCTTGACGAACACCTCTTCGCCCACGGACACGACCTGCTCGGCCAGCTCGACGTGCTTGCTGGAGAGCTCGGAGATGTGCACGAGGCCCTCGATGCCGTCCGCGACGCGGACGAAAGCACCGAACGGGACGAGCTTGGTGACCTTGCCCGGCGTGACCTGCCCGATGGCGTGCGTGCGGGCGAAGACCTGCCACGGGTCCTCCTGCGTCGCCTTCAGCGACAGGGAGACGCGCTCGCGGTCGAGGTCGACCTCGAGGATCTCGACGGTGACCTCCTGGCCCACCTCGACGACCTCGGAGGCGTGCTCGATGTGCTTCCAGGACAGCTCGGACACGTGCACGAGGCCGTCCACGCCGCCGAGGTCGACGAACGCACCGAAGTTGACGATCGACGAGACGACGCCCTTGCGGACCTGACCCTTGTGCAGGTTGTTGAGGAACGTGGTGCGCGACTCGGACTGCGTCTGCTCGAGCAGGGCGCGGCGCGAGAGGACCACATTGTTGCGGTTCTTGTCGAGTTCGAGGATCTTGGCCTCGAGCTCCTGGCCGAGGTACGGCGTGAGGTCGCGGACGCGGCGCAGCTCGATGAGCGAGGCCGGCAGGAAGCCGCGGAGGCCGATGTCGACGATGAGCCCACCCTTGACGACCTCGATGACCTGACCGGTGACGACGCCGTCGTTCTCCTTGATCTTCTCGACATCGCCCCAGGCGCGCTCGTACTGCGCGCGCTTCTTGGACAGGATCAGACGGCCTTCCTTGTCCTCCTTCTGGAGGACGAGGGCCTCGACCTGGTCGCCGACCGAGACGACCTCGTTCGGGTCGACGTCATGCTTGATGGAGAGCTCGCGCGAGGGGATGACGCCCTCGGTCTTGTAGCCGACGTCGAGCAGAACCTCGTCGCGGTCGATCTTGACGATCGTGCCCTCGATGATGTCGCCGTCGTTGAAGAACTTCAGGGTCTTCTCGACCGCAGCCAGGAAGTCCTCGGCAGATCCGATGTCGTTGATCGCGACCTGCTTGGTGGCCGGGGCGGCCGTTGCGGTAGTCATGTAGTGGGTTGTCCTTGTTGATGGATACTCGGGCCGCGGCACGCGGTCTGCGACGCAGGATCGTGCCGGGGCGATTGGATATGCATTGGTCGTCACGCACGCGCGAGGAACCCCCGCGGGTGACACTTCACCCTATCAGGAGGAAACCCTGCCGGGAACACCTTCTCGCCGTTGCTGGCAGACTGTCCCGCATGACCGATGCCGCGCCGAAGCTGCTCCTCCTCGACACCGCCAGCCTCTACTTCCGCGCGTTCTACGGAGTGCCGGATGCGGTCAAGGCTCCGGACGGCACCTCCGTCAATGCCGCCCGAGGGCTTCTCGACATGATCGCGAAGCTGGTCACCGCGTACGGCGCGACCCATCTCGTGGCGTGCTGGGACGACGACTGGCGTCCGCAGTGGCGCGTCGACCTCATCCCGAGCTACAAGGCGCACCGCGTCGTCGAGGTGGTGCCGTGCGGGGCGGACGTCGAGGAGGTGCCGGATCCTCTCGAGGCGCAGATTCCGATCATCCGGGAGGCCCTCGGGGCGCTGCGGATCCCCATCATCGGCGTGGCCGAGCACGAGGCGGACGACGTGATCGGCACCCTCGCCACGATCTCCGACATCCCGGTCGACATCGTCACCGGCGATCGCGACCTGTTCCAGCTCGTCGACGACGCCCGCGGCGTCCGCGTCGTCTACACCGCGCGCGGCATGAGCAACCTGGAAGAGGTGACCGACGAGACCGTCGTGCGCAAGTACGGCGTGCTGCCCGGCCAGTACGCCGACTTCGCGACCCTGCGCGGCGATGCCTCCGACGGCCTGCCCGGCGTGGCCGGGGTCGGCGAGAAGACGGCGGCCACGCTGCTCGCCGCGCACGGCGACCTCGCCGCGATCCGCACCGCCGCCCAGGCCGCGGAGGGCATGTCGGCCGCCGTGGCGAAGAAGATCCTCGCGGCTGCGGACTATCTGGACGTGGCGCCCACCGTGGTCCGAGTCGCGACCGCCCTGCCCATCACGGTGCCGACCGAGGCGCTGCGTCCGCTGGACGCTGCGGAGACCGCGGCGGCCGTGTCGGTCGCGGAGCGCTGGAACCTCGGCACGTCGATGGCGCGCGCGCTGGAAGCGCTCAGCCGCACCGCCTGATTCTCACGCGCATCGACCGGTGCGGTTCAGCCGGCCCAGCGCCTCAGCCGGTCCAGCCCCCAGGTGGTCACGATCCGCTCCGCCGGCACCCCGGCGCGTTCGGCGCGCTGGGCGCCGTGGTCGAGCAGGGACAGCTGTCCCGGGGCATGCGCGTCGGAATCGATCGAGAACAGGCAGCCGATCTCCAGCGCCAGCGCGATGAGCTCGTCGGGCGGATCCTGCCGCTCAGGACGCGAGTTGATCTCCACCGCGACGCCGTGCTCGGCGCACGCCTCGAACACCGCCCGCGCCTCGAACTGCGACGCGGGGCGCGTGCCCCGCTCGCCCTGCACGAGCCGGCCGGTGACGTGCCCGAGCACGCTCACATGCGGGTTCGAGACCGCCTTCACGAGCCGCCGTGTCATCGGAGCGGAATCCATCCGGAGTTTCGAATGCGCGGACGCGACCACGACGTCCAGCTCGCCGAGCAGCGCGTCCTCCTGGTCCAGGCCGCCGTCCTCGAGGATGTCCACCTCGATCCCGGTCAGCAGCGTCAGACCGCCCCCGCTCTCGGCGCGCACCTGCGGGAGCTGCGTGCGCAGCCGCTCGGCGGTGAGTCCTCGGGCGACGCGCAGCCGGGGCGAGTGATCCGTGATCGCCTGATACTCATGTCCGAGCGCTCGCGCGGCATCCGCCATCGCCGCGATCGAGGTCGTCCCGTCCGACCACTCCGTGTGCGCGTGCAGGTCGCCCCGCAGCCGCCCGCGCAGCTCCGAGACGATCTCCGGCTCGACCTCGCCGCGCAGCTCCACGAGGTAGTTCGGGGTCTCCCCGGCCAGCGCCTGCCGGATCACCGCGAACGTCGAGTCGCCGATGCCCTTGGTCGCCTGGATCCGGTTCAGATCCCCGCGCGCGTCGCCCGGCAGCTCCGCATAGATCGCGGCGGCCTGCCGGAACGCCTTCGCGCGGTAGCGCGAGGCACGCTCCCGCTCCAGCAGCCGGGCGATCTCCAGCAGCGCCTCTTGCGGGTCCATCGTGATCAGCCCGCCGCGAGCTCCTGCGACGCCGCGACCCACGCGTCGAGTTTGGCGAGGGCGCGCCCGTCGTCGACCGCGGACTCCGCCACGGTCAGCGCGGCGCGCAGACGCTCCACCATCGGGACCTGGGCCTGCGCGGGCTCGTGCGAGAGCTCATACGCGACGATCCCCGCCGCGGCGTTCAGCAGCACGATGTCGCGCACCGCACCGCGCTCCCCCTCCAGCGTCCGCCGCAGCACGTCCGCGTTGTGCTCGGGGGAGCCGCCGATCAGGTCGGCGAGGTCGGCGAGCGGGAGCCCGAGGTCGCGAGGATCCAGATCGTGCTCATGCGTGTCACCGCGGGTCACCTCCCAGATCCGGCTGTGCCCGGTCGTGGTGAGCTCGTCGAGGCCGTCGTCGCCGCGGAACACCAGTGCCGTCGCACCGCGGGTCCGGAACACGCCCGTGATCAGCGGCACGCGGTCCAGCTGCGCCACTCCCACCGCGTTCGCCTCGGCGCGCGCGGGGTTGCAGAGCGGGCCCAGCATGTTGAAGACGGTCGGCACGCCCAGCTCGGCGCGCACGGCGCCGGCGTTCTTGAAACCGGGATGGAAGGCGCCCGCCCACGCGAACGTGATGCCCGTCCTGTCGAGGATCTCGGCGACCGCCTGCGGATCGAGCGTGAGCTGCAGGCCCAGGGCGCCCAGCACGTCCGAGGATCCCGAGGCGGAGCTCGCCGCCCTGTTCCCGTGCTTGACCACGGGGATCCCGGTTGCGCCGATGATGATCGCCGCCGTGGTCGAGACGTTCACCGTGCCGACCCTGTCGCCGCCGGTGCCCACGATGTCGAGCACGTCGGAGGACACCGGAAGCGGCACGGCCGCCTCGAGGATCGCGTCGCGGAAGCCGACGACCTCGTCGATCGTCTCGCCCTTCGCCCGCAGCCCGATCAGGAAGCCCGCGAGCTGCGCCTCTGTGGCCTGGCCGCGCATCACCTGACGCATGGCCCAGGTCGATTCGTACACGCTCAGGTCACGCCCTGCGAGCAGCGTGGAGAGGATTTCGGGCCAGGTCAGAGCATCCGCCATGCCAGCGATCCTATCGATGTAATCGAGTCGTGATCGTGCCGAGAAGGCGCCCCGGACCCGCGGCGCACAGCGGATTCCCCGGCAGTTCCGAGGTCGCGTGGAGCCGCCGCGCGGCCAAACCGCCGCCACCGGTGCGACAATCGACCTCGCAGATCGGCCATAATGGACGGGTGACGACCTCAGCGACGTATGCCCCAGCGGCGAGAACGATCAAACGCCCCAACCCGGTGGCTGTGGGAACCATTGTCTGGCTCGGCAGTGAGGTGATGTTCTTCGCGGGACTCTTCGCGATCTACTTCACGCTGCGCAGCACCTCACCGGAGCTCTGGGCGCATCGCACCGAGCAGCTGAACGTGCCCTACGCCTTCGTCAACACGGTGGTCCTGGTCGCATCCTCGTTCACCTGCCAGATGGGCGTGTTCGCCGCCGAGCGCATGCAGCCGTTCCGCGCCGTGAACGAGAAGGGCCGCAAGCGCTGGGGCATGGTCGAGTGGTTCTGGCTGACCTTCGCGATGGGCGCGATCTTCGTGTCCGGCCAGGTGTGGGAGTACTCGCAGCTGGTGGCCGAGGGCATGCCGATCTCGGCGGACTCCTACGCGTCGGCGTTCTACATCACGACCGGCTTCCACGCCCTGCACGTCACCGGAGGGCTCGTCGCGTTCCTGCTCACGCTGGGCCGCGCCTTCGCCGTCAAGAACTTCACGCACAAGGAGGCGACGACGGCCATCGTGGTTTCCTACTACTGGCACTTCGTCGACGTCGTCTGGATCGTGCTGTTCCTCGTCATCTATTTCCTCAAGTAAGAAGCGGAGCGGATTCCCGACATGGCACGTGAGAAGAAGCGCCGTTCCGGCCGTCGCAGCCCCCTGGCCGCTGCGGCACTGATCGGCGCAGGCCTGATGATCACCGGCGGCATCTACGCCGGTGCGAACGCGGCGTTCGCCGCGTCCGAGCCTGCGTCCGTCACCACCCAGGTGTCCGCCGAGGACGGCCAGAAGCTGTTCCAGGCGAACTGCGCGACCTGCCACGGCATGAGCCTGCAGGGCACCGCTACCGGGCCGAGCCTCTACGGCGTCGGCGAGCTCGCCGTCGAGTTCCAGGTGTCGACCGGACGCATGCCGCTGCAGATGCAGGGACCGCAGGCGCCGCAGAAGCGTCCGCAGCTCACCGAGGACCAGATCAAGAACATCGCGGCCTGGGTCCAGTCCGTCGCTCCCGGCCCGACCTACCCCGACGAGAAGATCCTCGACGGCAAGGGCGATGTCGCGCACGGTGCCGAGCTGTTCCGGATCAACTGCGCGATGTGCCACAACGTCGCCGCGGCCGGAGGCGCCCTCACCGAGGGCAAGTACGCGCCGCCGCTGACCAAGACCAGCGCGCTGCACATGTATGCCGCGATGGTGACCGGGCCGCAGAACATGCCCGTGTTCGGCGACATGAACCTGTCGGCCCAGGACAAGCGCGACATCATCTCGGCCCTGCTGTTCCAGCAGAAGGAGACCCAGGTCGGAGGCATGGATCTCGGATCCCTCGGCCCCGTCTCGGAGGGACTGTTCATCTGGATCTTCGGAATCGGCGCTCTGGTCGCCATCACCGTGTGGATCACGGCGAAGTCCAACTGACGCCGGCATATCGCAGAACGTACGAGGAGAACCATGGCACACGACGACCCGCACGCTCTTGATCGGACCTATCAGGCCCCGGTCGGGCTGAGCGTCGACGTCAGCGACCCCGCGCAGAACCCGGGTCTGCCGCCGCACCGCGCGCGCATCACGGATCAGGATCCGAAGGCGATGGAGACCGCCGCCCGCACGGTCTACACGCTCTTCTACCTCTCCCTCGCGGGCAGCATCTGGGCGGTCGCCGCCTACATGCTGTTCCCCATCGAGAGCGGCTCGCTCATCGATGTGCGCTACAACAACCTGTTCATCGGCCTCGGCATCGCACTCGCCCTGCTTGCGCTCGGCGTCGGCGGGATCCACTGGTCCAAGGCCGTGATGAGCGACAAGGAGCACATCGAGTACCGCCACCCCACGCGTGGCCGCGACTCGACGCGCGAGGCCGCGATCGAGGCGTTCGCGCAGGCGAACGAGGAGTCCGGCTTCGGCCGGCGTGTGATGATCCGCAACTCGCTGATCGCGGCGGTCGTCGCCTCGGTGATCCCGGGTCTCGCGCTCTTCCGCGGCCTGGCTCCGCACAGCACGCCCGACAACCCCATCGCCGGTGACCCCGTGCAGCTGCTCAAGCACACCATGTGGGACAAGGGCATGCGTCTGGCGCACGACCCCGACGGCACCCCGATCCGCGCCGCGGACATCGTCCTCGGCTCCGCGGTGCACGTCATCCCCGAGCCGCTCAGCAAGCTGGGCCACGAGGACGGCTACCTCGAGCAGAAGGCCAAGGCGATCGTGCTCCTGGTGCGCCTCCTCCCGGAGCAGCTGCACCCGTCCGAGGACCGCAAGGACTGGGCGTACGACGGCATCGTCGCGTACTCCAAGGTCTGTACGCACGTCGGCTGCCCTGTCGCGCTCTACGAGCAGCAGACGCACCACCTGCTCTGCCCGTGCCATCAGTCCCAGTTCGACATCACCGAGCAGGCCAAGGTCATCTTCGGCCCGGCCGCCCGTCCGCTGCCGCAGCTGCCCATCACCGTCGACGACGAGGGCTACCTCATCGCGCGGAGCGACTTCAAAGAACCCGTCGGCCCGAGCTTCTGGGAGCGCCATTGAGCACCGCAACCGTTACCGAACAGACGACGTCGGAGCAGACGGCGTCGGAGAAGCCCCTCGGCGGGCGCTTCGTCGGCGCTGCGGCGAACTACATCGACGAGCGCACCAGCCTGTCCGGCTTCGTGAAGGAGCTGGGCCGGAAGATCTTCCCCGATCACTGGTCCTTCATGCTCGGCGAGATCGCCCTGTGGAGCTTCGTCGCCGTGCTGCTGTCCGGCACCTTCCTGACGTTCTTCTTCCAGGCGTCGATGGTGCCGACGCACTACACCGGCGCCTACCCCCCGATGCGCGGCGTGGAGATGTCCGCGGCGATGAACTCGACCCTGCACATCTCGTTCGACCTGCGCGGCGGCCTGCTGGTCCGTCAGATCCACCACTGGGCGGCGCTGACGTTCGTGGCCGGTATCGGCGTGCACATGCTCCGGGTCTTCTTCACCGGCGCGTTCCGCAAGCCGCGTGAGCTGAACTGGGTGATCGGCTTCGTGCTGTTCATCCTGGCGCTGGCCGAGGGCTTCACCGGCTACTCGCTGCCGGACGACCTGCTCTCGGGCAACGGCCTGCGCATCATCGACGGCATGATCAAGGGCCTTCCGCTGATCGGCACGTGGACCTCGTTCATGCTCTTCGGCGGCGAGTTCCCGGGTGACCAGATCGTGGGACGCCTCTACACGCTGCACATCCTGATCCTGCCGCTGCTGGTGATCGGCCTGGTGCTGCTGCACCTGATGCTCATGGTCATCAACAAGCACACGCAGTTCGCCGGGCCCGCCCGCACCGACGAGAACGTCGTCGGCTACCCGATGATGCCGATCTACATGTCCAAGATGGGCGGCTTCCTGTTCATCACGTTCGGTGTGATCGTGCTGATCGCCTCGCTGTTCCAGATCAACCCGATCTGGAACTACGGCCCGTATGACCCGTCCCCCGTCTCGGCGGGCACGCAACCGGACTGGTACATCGGGTTCGCCGATGGCGCTCTGCGTCTCGCGCCATCGGATCTCGATGTCGTCTTCCTGGATCACACCTGGTCGTTCGGGATCATCATCCCGGTGCTCGTGCTGGGCCTGTTCATCGTGCTCGTCGCCCTCTACCCCTTCATCGAGGCGTGGATCACCGGCGACAAGCGCGAGCACCACATCGCCCAGCGTCCGCGCTCGTCGGCGACGCGCACCGCGATCGGCGTGGCCGGCGTGGTCTTCTACGCCGTCCTGTGGGCCGCGGCCTCCTCCGACCTCATCGCGACGCACTTCTCGCTCACGATGGAGGGTGTCATCCACACCCTGCAGGCGCTGCTGTTCGTCGGTCCCGTGCTGAGCTACTTCATCGCCAAGCGCATCTGCATCGCGCTGCAGATGAAGGATCGCGAGATCGTCCTGCACGGCTACGAGTCCGGCCGCATCGTCCGCCTCCCCGGCGGCGAGTACATCGAGGTGCACAAGCCGGTCGACGTGTACGACCGCTGGAAGCTCGTCGACGCGGAGACCTACGAGCCGCTCGTGGTGCGCCCGAACGCCAAGGGCCGCATCCCGTGGACGCAGAACCTGCGCTCCTCGATGTCACGCTGGTTCTTCGAGGACCGCCTCTCCCCGCTCACGCAGACCGAGATCGCGGCGGCAGACGCCCACCAGCGTCACGTGCTGCACGACACGGATGAGGCCGCTCACGACGAGATCGTCGCGTCGCACCAGCGTGCCGGCGTCAGCGAGGATGAGATCGCCCCGGTCGACACCTCGCACGTCAGCGAGACGCCGAACACGCCGAGCTCAGTCCTGGCGTCCGACTCTCTGCCCAAGAAGGAGGACGGCGAATAAGCCGCTCCCCCTGGTTCCGACGAAGGCCCTGTCATGTGACGGGGCCTTCGTCGTTGCCGCGACTCCGCCCGGAGTAGCCTGGCGTCATGACCAGCGCCCAGGACCATTTCTCCGCCAAGCTCGCCTACGAGACCGACGCCAGCGACGTGCATGCCGCGCGCAAGGCCGGCGAGCGGATCGCGGTCGTGGATGTGCGCTCCGACGAGGCCTGGGCGCAGGGGCGCGTCGTGGATGCCATCCACATGCACTACCGGGAGATCGCCGCCCGCGCCCCCCAGGAGATCCCGGCGGACACACCCGTCGTGGTGTACTGCTGGAGCCCCGGATGCAACGCCGCCGACAAGGGCGCCCTGGAGTTCGCGAAGCTCGGCTACGACGTGCGTCTCATGATCGGCGGGTTCGAGTACTGGGTCCGCGAGGGCTATCCCGTCCAGGATGCCGACGGCGTGCACCGCCGTCCGGTCGATCCGCTCACCGGCGTCGCCCGCATCCGCACACGCGCCTGAGCACGGCTCGGAGTTATCCACAGCCCTCAACGGCCCCGCGCACCGCTCCCCTAACCTCGAAGCGTCCCGGCCTCGAGAGGAACTCCGTGAATCGCAGACCGCAAGGCCGGGTGCGGGCACGGCAAGGAGCCCTCTGCGGCCGCACTCGCGATGGCCGGCTACGACATCCACGAGGACATCGCCCTGGTCTTCGCGGGCAGGCTCACGTTCTTCTCCGCGATCACCCCGACCGCACGGCCGTCACACGCGACCGGTTCCGCCTCCGCGCATCCCTGAAGTACCGCACAGCGAACGGCCCCGGGAGCTGCGCTCCCGGGGCCGTTCGTGGATCAGATCTCGCTCAGCGGGCGAAGTGACCGCGGTAGTACTCGTAGACCCAGCCGACGATCGCGATGACGAAGATCGCGAGCGCCACGGGGAAGAGGAACTCGCCGACGGCCAGGGCGATGGCGCCGACAGCCGCGGATCCGGCCAGCACGATCGGCCACCACGACCACGGGCTGAACTCGCCGAGCTCCGGGTCGCCGTCGTCGATGTCGCTGGTGAGGATGTCCTCCGGCAGCGAACCACCCTGAGCGCGGTGCGTGCGGTCCAGATAGAACGCGATCATCGCGGCCATGAAGCAGCTGAAGAAGAAGGCGACCGTGCCGACCCACTCGATCGCCGTGACGATGGGGCGGTCCGGGTGAGCGACGATGTTCCAGACCGTGTAGGTCACTCCCATGACGCCGAAGAAACCGGTCAGCACCCACCAGAGGATGACGTTGTCGCGCATGGGTCAGTGAGCCTTTCCATCGGCGGCAGCGGCGACGGGGTGCTCCGCAGCCTCCGGGTGGTTGAGGTCGAACGCCGGACGCTCGCTGCGGATGCGCGGGATCGACGTGAAGTTGTGCCGCGGCGGCGGGCACGACGTCGCCCACTCGAGCGAGGCGCCGTACCCCCACGGGTCGTTCACGGTGACCCTGGGAGCCTTGCGCGCGGTGAGCCAGACGTTCAGGAAGAACGGCAGCATCGAGGCACCGAGGAGGATGGCGCCGACCGTCGAGACCTGGTTCTCCCACGTCCAGTTGTCGTACGCCGAGTAGTCGGCGTAACGACGCGGCATGCCGTCGATTCCCAGCCAGTGCTGGATCAGGAACGTCATGTGGAAGCCGATGAACAGCATCCAGAAGTGCACGTAGCCGAGGCGCTCATTGAGCATCCGGCCCGTCCACTTCGGCCACCAGAAGTAGAAGCCCGCGAACATCGCGAACACGACCGTGCCGAACACCACGTAGTGGAAGTGCGCCACGACGAAGTACGAGTCGGACAGGAAGAAGTCCAGCGGCGGGGAGGCGAGGATCACGCCGGTGAGACCACCGAACACGAACGACACCAGGAAGCCGAGCGCGAACACCATCGGCGTCTCGAAGGTGACAGAACCTCGCCACAGCGTGCCGATCCAGTTGAAGATCTTCACGCCGGTCGGAACCGCGATGAGCATCGTCATGAGCGCGAAGAACGGCAGCAGCACCGATCCGGTGACGTACATGTGGTGCGCCCACACGGCCACCGACAGCGCCGCGATCGAGATCGTCGCGTAGACGAGGGTCTTGTAGCCGAAGATCGGCTTGCGGCTGAAGACCGGGAAGATCTCCGAGACGATGCCGAAGAACGGCAGCGCGATGATGTAGACCTCGGGGTGCCCGAAGAACCAGAACAGGTGCTGCCACAGCAGCACGCCGCCGTTGGCGGGGTCGTAGATGTGCGCGCCCAGGATGCGGTCCGCAGCAGCGGCCAGAATCGCGGCGGCCAGCACCGGGAACGCCATCAGGACGAGCAGGCTCGTGATGAGCGTGTTCCACGAGAAGATCGGCATGCGCCACATCGTCATGCCGGGCGCACGCATCGTGATGATCGTGGTGATGAAGTTCACCGCACCGAGGATGGTTCCGAAGCCCGAGATGCCGAGGCCCATCATCCAGAGGTTGCCACCCGCGCCGGGAGTGAACGACGCGCTCGCGAGCGGCTGATAGGCGAACCAGCCGAACGACGCCGCACCCTGCGGGGTGAGGAATCCGGCGACCGCGATCGTCGAGCCGAACAGGAACAGCCAGAATGCGAAGGCGTTCAACCGCGGGAACGCGACGTCGGGAGCGCCGATCTGCAGTGGCAGGATCGCGTTCGCGAAGCCGGCGAAGAGCGGCGTCGCGAACATCAGCAGCATGATCGTGCCGTGCATCGTGAAGAGCTGGTTGTACTGCTCCTTCGTCGGCACGATCTGCATGCCCGGCGAGAACAGCTCCGCACGGATGATGAGCGCCATCACACCGCCGAGCAGGAAGAACAGCACGGAGGCGATCAGATACATGTACCCGATGGTCTTGTGGTCCGTGGAGGTCACCCACTTGACGACGATGTTGCCCTTCTGCTCGACGCGAGTCGAGCTGAGCAGGGCCGCCTGACGCGGCGGGATCGTCGTGGGCCTGGCGCCAGCCTCCGAGGTGCCGGGAAGAGTGCTCGTCATGCTGATTACTTCGCTTCCGGAGTTGTCTCGTTCTTCCCGGTGGTGCCGGGGAGGTTGCTCAGGCGGTCGTAGGCGTCGGTGATGTCGCCCGTGTTGCCCTCGTCGTGCAGCTTGGTCAGATACGTCTGGTAGTCCGCATCGCTGACGACCTTGACGTTGAACAGCATCATCGAGTGATACTCACCGCAGAGCTCGGCGCACTTGCCCTGGTACGTGCCCTCGCGGGTCGGCGTGAAGGACCACGAGTTGTCCTTGCCGATGTACATGTCCTTCTTGTACAGGAAGTCGATGATCCAGAAGGAGTGGATCACGTCGCGCGACTGCAGCGTGATGTGCACCTTCTTGTTCACCGGCAGGTAGAGGGTCGGCAGCGCCGCCTGGTCGATGTTGCCGGCCTTGTCGGGCTGCGCCTGGACGCCCATGGTCCAGACCGCGTCCGAGTTGTCCTTCTGCTTGCCGTCGTACTGGAAGTCCCAGGCCCACTGCTTGCCGATCGCGGTGATCGACACGTCGGGCTCATTGCCCGGGCCGTACTGGGTCTCGATGATCGTCTGATCGCGGGCCGTGAAGGCGAACATGCCCAGCACGAGGATCAGCGGCACGACCGTGTAGAAGATCTCGATCGGCATGTTGTAGCGCAGCTGCACCGGCAGGCCGGTCTGACCCTTGCGGCGGCGGTACGCGATCGCCGCCCAGCCCATCAGGCCCCAGGTGATGAGGCCGACGATGAGGAGCACGATCCACGAGTTGACCCAGAGCGCGGCGACGCGATCGGTCTGGTTGGTGGCCGGCGTGCCGTCCGCGACGAAGCCTGGGAGGAATCCGTGGAGCTCCGTGGGAGAGCATCCCGCGAGGGCCACGGCTGCCGCGACTCCCAGGGGGAGTGCGGCCCAACGAAGGCGGCGTTTCGAGGGCACGATGCACCTTTCAGATCGCGGACATGGGCAAGCCCATTCTAGGGCAACCTCACACCCGTTTCACGCCAACCACGCAGGTTCGGCGTGGTCGGCAGAGGGTTCGAGAAGGGGATTCCTGGGCTCAGTGGAAGCTGTCGCCGCACGCGCAGGAGCCCTGCGCGTTGGGGTTGTCGATCGTGAATCCCTGCTCTGAGATCGTGTCCTTGAAGTCGATCGATGCGCCGTCCAGATACGGCACGCTCATGTTGTCGACGATGACCTCGACGCCGTCGAAGTCGACGGTCTCGTCGCCCTCGAGATAGCGCTCGTCGAAGTACAGCTGGTAGATCAGACCGGAGCAGCCGCCCGGCTGCACGGCGACGCGCAGACGCAGGTCGTCGCGTCCTTCCTGCTCCAGCAGGCTCTTCACCTTGGCCGCAGCGGCGTCGGAGAGCTTCACGCCGTGCGCGGTGCTGGTCTCGGGGGTGAGGGTGATGTCGCTCATATCGCTCCTTGGATCGGCCGTGGACAGGCACGGATTCCGTCCTGTCGAGTCTACCGCCGTGCTTTCCCCCGGCGACGCGCACCGGGGGTCACAGCGCCGTTTCGTTACAGCGAGATCTCGTTCATGCGCGTCAGCAGCAGCGCCTCGGTGGCGACGGCGTGTCGGAACGTCTCCAGATGCAGCGACTCGTTCGGGCTGTGCGCCCTGGCATGCGGATCCTCGACGCCGGTGACCAGGATCTGCGCCGCGGGGAAGGTCTCGACGAGGTCGGCGATGAACGGGATCGATCCGCCGATGCCCAGGTCGACCGGCGACTTTCCGTAGCCGTCGGCCATGGCGGCTCGGACCAGGCCCACCGCCCAGCCGGACGTGTCGACGAGGAACGGGTCGCCGAGATCCAGATCCGAGAAGGTCAGCTCCGCGCCGAACGGGGCATGCGCGCGCAGGTGCGCCTCGAGCGCCGCATAGGCGTCCTCAGCGCTCTGGCCCGGCGCGACCCGGCAGCTGAGCACGACCGTGGTCTCCGGCGCCAGCGTGTTCGACGCGGCCTCGACGGTGGTCGCGTCGATGCCGATCACCGTGACGGAGGGCTTGTTCCAGATCCGGCTGAGGATCGTGCCGTCTCCGATCGGCGAGGTGCCGGGAAGCAGGCCCGCCTCGTCGCGCAGGGTGTCCTCGCTGTACTCGGGTGTGTCGGCATCGCGGACGGCGAGTCCCTCGACCGCGACGGATCCGTTCTCGTCCCAGAGCGAGTCCAGCAGGCGGATCGTGGCGAGCATCGCATCGGGCACCGCACCGCCGAACATGCCGGAGTGCGAGGCGTGGGCGAGCGTGCGGATCCGCAGGGTGAAGCGCACCGCGCCGCGCAATGAGACCGTGAGGCCCGGGGTCTCGGAATCCCAGTTGCCGGAGTCGGCGACGACGATGGCATCGGCGCGCAGAGCGTCCTCGTTGTCGGTCAGGAACTGCGCGAACGAGCGCGAGCCGTACTCCTCCTCGCCCTCGATGAACATCGCGATGCCGAGATCGAGGTCGTCGCCGACCGCTTCCGCCACCGCGCGGATCGAGGCGAGGTGTGCCATGATCCCGGCCTTGTCGTCCGCGGCGCCACGGCCGTACAGCCGGCCGTCGCGCACCGTGGGCTCGAACGGCGGCGTCTCCCACAGCTCGTCCGCGCCGGGGGGCTGCACATCGTGGTGCGCGTAGAGCAGGATCGTCGGCCGGCCGTTGCGGGCCGCGCGGCTCGCGAGCACCGCGGGCTGCCCCGTCTCGTCGGTGCCGGGGATCGCGGAGCGCAGCACCCGCACGCTGTCGAACACGCCGGTCCCCTTCGCGAGCTCCGCGACGGCGTCGGCGCTGCGTGCGAGCTGGGTCTGGTCGAACGCCGGCCAGGCGATCCCGGGGATCCGCACCAGGGCGCCGAGATCGGACAGCGCTGACGGGATGCCGGAGGACACGGCCGCAGCGACGGCCGCTTCGCGATCGCCGGAGGCGGTGACCGAGGAGGAGGGAGAAGTCATGCGAGTAATCTTAGAGAACACCCGTTCCTCCTCTCCCGACTCACAGGAGCCTTCGTGCCGACCACCCCCTCCCCCTCGACCAACGACGACTCCGCCGAGGAGACGTCCGGCAAGGGGCGCCGCACTCCGACCCGCGCCGAGCAGGAGGCCGCACGTCGGCGCCCGCTGGTGCCGGACACCAAGGAGGCCAAGGCGCAGGCACGGGCGGATCTGCGGCAGCGCCAGGACCGGCAGCGCGTCGGCATGGCCAACGGCGAGGAGAAGTATCTCCCGGTGCGCGATCGCGGGCCGCAGCGCCGCTACGTGCGCGACTACGTCGACGCCGGCTGGCACGTCAGCGAGTGGGTGATGGCGCTGATGGTGGTCGTGATCGTCGTCTCGCTCATCCCGAACACGCTGGTCGCGTACTGGGCGTTCGTGGGGCTGTGGGGCTTCATCGTGATCGCGGTGCTGGACATGGTGCTGCTCGGCGCCCGGGTGAAGCGCAAGATCGACGCGAAGTTCGGCAAGGACAAGCGCGAGCGCGGTCTCGGCTGGTACGCGGCGATGCGGTCGCTGCAGATGCGCTTCATGCGCCTGCCGAAGCCCCAGGTCAAGCGCGGCCAGTACCCGGCCTGATCGGCCGCCCCGACGACAGAACCCGATGCGCCTCGCGCATCGGGTTCTTCTGTGCGTGCCGCCGGTTCAGCCTCGGCGCAGGCCCTTCGAGATCTCGCGCGCCCAGAGCGGTCCGCGATAGAGGAACGCGGTGTAGCCCTGCACGAGCGTCGCGCCGGCCTCGAGCCGCTCGCGCACCTCGGCTCCGGTCTCCACGCCGCCGACGGAGATGACGCAGAAGTCTGCGGGCACCGCAGCACGCACGATCCGCAGCACCGCGAGCGAGCGCGCTTTCAGCGGCGCTCCGGAGAGACCGCCCTCCCCCGCCGCCGCGACCTTGGCGGCGTCGGTCGTCAGGCCCTCGCGGGAGACCGTGGTGTTGGTGGCGATGAGGCCGGAGAGGCCCTCCGCCACGGCGAGCCGCGCGATCGCGGCGATCTCCTCGTCGGGCAGGTCGGGGGCGATCTTGACGAGCAGCGGCGTGACGCCGGCTGCGGCCTTCACCGCGCGCAGCAGCGGCGCCAGCGTCTCCACGGCCTGCAGTCCGCGCAGGCCGGGCGTGTTCGGCGAGGACACGTTGATGGCCAGGTAGTCGGCGAGCGGGGCGAGTCGCACCGCGGAGGCGACGTAGTCGGCCGTGGCGTCCTCGACGGCTACCACGCGGCTCTTGCCGATGTTGACACCGATGACGGCACTCGGGCGGCGCCGGCGGAGTTTCCACAGACGCTTCTCGGCGGCCTCGGCTCCCGCGTTGTTGAAGCCCATGCGGTTCACGACCGCACGATCCGGGATCAGCCGGAACAGCCGCGGCCGGGGGTTGCCCGGCTGCGGGATCGCGGTGATCGTGCCGACCTCGACATGCCCGAAGCCGAGCGCCGACAGACCGCGCACGCCCACCGCGTTCTTGTCGAAGCCCGCGGCGACGCCGAACGGCGTGGGGAACGTCAGCCCCAGCGTCTGCACCTGTTCCGCAGGATCCGGCCGGGTGAGCGCGCGTGCGATCCAGGAGAACGGGGGCAGGCCGAGGATCCGCACCACGACCATGCCGGCATGGTGGGCGAACTCGGGATCGAAGCGCGCGAGGACGACGCGGAAGAGCAGGGCATACATCCCTGCCAGGCTACCGGTCGGCGAGCCCGGATCCGGACGACGCCGCCTAGGATTCGGCCGGGACAGCGCCCGCGCCGCGGTGGTCGGCGCGCAGCTCGGCGATCGAGACCTCGAAGTCCTCCAGCGAGTCGAACGCCTGGTAGACGCTCGCGAAGCGCAGGTAGGCGACCTCGTCCAGATCACGCAGCGGCCCCAGGATCGCGAGCCCGATCTCGTTCGCGTCGAGCTGCGAGACGCCCGTCTGGCGTACCGTCTCCTCGACTCGCTGGGCGAGGACCGCCAGATCCGCCTCGGTCACGGGGCGCCCCTGGCACGCCTTGCGCACGCCGGCGATCACCTTCTCGCGGCTGAACGGCTCCATCACGCCCGACCGCTTGATGACGTTGAGACTGGCGGTCTCGGTCGTCGAGAACCGGCCGCCGCATTCGGGGCACTGGCGACGCCTGCGGATGGAGAGGCCGTCGTCGCTCGTGCGCGAGTCGATGACGCGGGAGTCCGGATGACGGCAGAACGGGCAGTGCATTCCGGAAAGCCTACGCGACCGTCACCGGTGCGGGCTCAAAACGGGCCTCGACCGCCTCGCCGTGCGCGGGCAGCACCTCGGCCTCGGCGAGCGCCACCACTCCCGCCCTGGCCTGCGCCAGAGCCGCGTGATCGTAGGTGATGACCTGCTGCGGGCGGAGGAAGGTGTACGACCCCAGCCCGGACGCGTAGCGCGCCTGTCCCCCGGTGGGCAGCACGTGGTTGCTCCCCGCCATATAGTCGCCGAGGCTCACCGGGGTCTGATCGCCGACGAAGACGGCGCCTGCGCTGGTGAACGCACCCGCCGCCTGTTCCGCGTCGACCAGGTGCAGTTCGAGGTGCTCCGGGGCGTAGGCGTTGCTGAACGCGACGGCGGCCGCTCTGTCGTCGACCAGCACGATCGCCGACTGCGGACCCTCGAGCGCCGCCTGCACCCGCACGCTGTGCCTGGTGCGCCCTGCGGCGTCGGCTACCGCTGCGGCGACGCGCTCGGCGAGGTCGACCGAGTCGGTGACGAACACGGCGGAGGCCTGTTCGTCATGCTCGGCCTGACTGATCAGATCGGCGGCGATCAGTCGCGCGTCGGCCCCGGCGTCGGCGACGATGAGGATCTCCGTCGCGCCCGCCTCGGAATCGGTGCCGACCACGCCGGCCACCGCGCGCTTGGCCGAGGCGACGTAGTTGTTGCCCGGTCCGGAGATGACATCGACCGGCTCCAGCCCGATCCCCGCCACGCCGTGCGCGAGCGCGCCGATCGCGCCGGCGCCGCCGATCGCATAGACCTCGTCGATGCCGAGCAGTGCCGCGGCCGCGAGGATCGTCGGGTGGATCCGTCCGCCCTCGCTCTGCTGCGGCGGCGACGCGAGCGCGATGCTGCCGACTCCGGCGACCTGCGCGGGCACGACGTTCATGACCACGCTCGACGCCAGCGGCGCCTTGCCGCCGGGGATGTAGACGCCGACCCGGCCGACCGGCTGCCAGCGCTGCACGATGCGCGCGCCCGGACCGATCTGGGTGACCCGGTCCTCGGGCACCTGCGCGGCGGATCCTCGCCGTACCCGGTCGATCGCGGCCTCCAGCGCCGCCCGCACCTGCGGTGCCACGGCGGCCGCCGCCTCATCGATCTGCTCCTGCGGGACGCGGATCGCGTGCCCGCTGACCCGGTCGAACCGCTCGGCCTGCTCGCGCAGGGCCTCCTCGCCGCGCACTCGGACGTCCTCCACGATCGCGGTCGCGGTCGCGAGCGCCTCGGCCCGGGCCGCCGTCGCGCGCGGCACGGCCGCAAGCATCTCGGCGGTGGAGAGGGAGCGTCCCCTCAGGTCGATCGTCTGCATTCGTCCTCAGCCTCGGGTCATGTTCTCGGTGTCGTGCAGGTAGCCGACACGGCCGTCGTCATGGCGCACCACGAAGGCGCCGCCGCGATCCTCGAGTACCAGGATCCACGCATCGGGCCCGATCCGGAAAATCTCGTCGCCCTGGGCGTCATGAACCGGCCGGACCTCGGGCGCGAGCGCCCAGAACGGCTGGGCGGGCTCGGCAGGGGATGAGTTCTTCCCCCCGCGGCGCTCCGGGGCGGGAGGAACCACGTCGACCGAATGCGTCGCTACGTCGTCCGCGGGCGTCGGCTCGAGCAGGTCGCCGAGCACCTGGGTCATCGTGTCGGACGGGGCGTGCGCGACCTCATCGGTCTCGTCCGATGCGTCTGGCTCGACCGGAGCGTCGACGATCGCCACCGTGCTCGCGTCTTCGGGCGTCGCATCGGGAAGCGGCGCTTCCGCGTGCGGGGCGGCCCCCGCCTCATCGGTCGCGTCCGACGCGAGGAACGACTCACGGTGCTGCTCGGGGACGTATCCGGGCGCGGTGAGCGACGGTGCGCCCGTGGCGCTGCCCGACACATGCGCTGCGGCGACGACCTCGCCCTCGTGCAGGAGCCCGGGATCCACGTCGTCGTCGGACTGCGGGTCGGACACGCTGCCCCGCGCGCGCACCGGACGCGGCTTCGAGAAGACCGGACGCACCGGGTCCGCGTTGCGGTGCGCGAGGGTCTCCATGCGACCCTCGAAGTCCTCCCGGAGGGCCGGGAAGAGCCCGGCGAACACCGTGACGGCGACGAGCGCCAGCATCAGGATGATCTCGACCCAGGCGGGCCAGGTCATCAGAAGGGACTGCCTGGTCGCACCGACCAGCACGACCTGCTGCCAGAGCAGCACTGCCCAGCTGACCGCCGCGACGGAGTACGCGACCGACGCGAACTGGTCGATGCCGAGGGACCCGACCCGGCGGATCCCGTCCGGCGACAGTCGGCGCAGCACGATCAGGAAGGTCGCCGCAGTCGGCACGCCGATCATGAGCACCCAGGCGCCGTTCATCGTCCAGACGGTCGACGTGATGTCGAGGATGCTGCCCGCGCCGGGCACGAACGAGAGCACGAAAGCGAGCAACCAGGCGCCGATGATGATCAGTTCCCGCAGGGTGAAGCCGAAGTGTCCCTGCTGCGGAGCGACAGCGGGAAGGTGCACGTCGTCGTCTGCCACTGTCTGCGCGTCGTCGCGGTTCTGGGACTGCTCGTCCAGGTCGATCTCAGCGAAGGGGAGGTCGCCGGTCATCAGTGAATCCTTTCGTCGTGCGGCCGCTGGGGACTCGGCCGTCGAACGCGCCGATACTACCGGGCCGCCATGGAGAGGTCCTGAACATCGGCGCCGCCCGTCGCCGCGATCCGGCCGCGGCTCAGCCGAGGCACTGCGGGCCGAGCAGCGACTTCAGGTCGCCGAACAGGTCCGCCGTGACCGACACCGGCAGGGGCACCTCGAACACCTTCGCGCGACCGCCGCGATGCATCGTCAGCATGACCTCGGTCTCGCCGGCGTGGCGGCGCAGCACCTCGGCCAGGTCTTCGATCACGCGCTCGGTGGCGCGCTGCTCCGGCACGATCAGCGACAACGGCCCTGCGGCGTCGAACGCGCCCACGTCGGGTGTGAAGGCGGACTGCGCGTGCAGGTTCATGCCGTCGTCACGGCGGGAGATGCGCCCGCGCACGGCGAGGATCGAGTCCTGCTGCAGGATGCCCTGGAACTCGAGATACGTCTTGCCCATGAACATGATCGTGATCTCGCCATGGAAGTCCTCGACCGTGATCATGCCGTACGGGTTTCCGCTGGCCTTGGCGACGCGGTGCTGCACGCTCGTCACCAGGCCGGCGACCGTCACCTGGTCGCCGTCCTGGAGGTCCTCCGACTCGATCAGGGTGTTGATCGCGATCGAGGCGTGCCGGGCCAGCGGCACCTCGAGGCCTGCCAGCGGGTGGTCCGACACGTACAGCCCGAGCATCTCGCGTTCGAAGGCGAGCTTGTCCTTCTTCGTCCATTCGGGGCGCACCGGCACCTTGGGCGGCGCGACCTCCTCGACGTCGTCGTACAGGCTGTCGAAGTCGAAGCCGATCGCACCCTGGGCCTCATTGCGCTTCTGGTCGACCGAGGCTTCGACCGCATCCTCGTGGATCTCCACCAGGGCACGGCGGGTGTCGCCCATCGAGTCGAAGGCACCGGCCTTGATGAGGGATTCCACGGTGCGCTTGTTCGCGACGTGCAGCGGCACCTTCTTCAGGAAGTCGTGGAACGAGACGAAGTTCTCCTTCTGCCGCCCCTGCACGATCCCGTCGACGACGTTGGACCCGACGTTGCGCACGGCACCGAGGCCGAAGCGGATGTCCTCGCCGACGGCCGCGAAGTAATTGATCGACTCGCGCACGTCGGGCGGAAGCACCTTGATGCCCATGCGACGGCACTCGTTCAGGTAGAGCGCCATCTTGTCCTTGGAGTCGCCGACGCTGGTCAGCAGCGCCGCCATGTACTCGGCGGGATAGTGCGCCTTGAGATAGGCCGTCCAGTACGAGATGACGCCGTAGGCGGCGGAGTGCGCCTTGTTGAAGGCGTAGTCGGAGAAGGGCAGCAGGATCTCCCAGATCGCGTTGACGGCGCCGTCCGAGTAGCCGTTCGCATGCATGCCCGCCTGGAAGCCCTCGAACTGCTTGTCCAGCTCGGACTTCTTCTTCTTGCCCATCGCGCGGCGGAGGATGTCGGCCTGGCCGAGGGAGAACCCGGCCACCCGCTGCGCGATCGCCATCACCTGCTCCTGGTAGATGATGAGGCCGTAGCTCTCGTCCAGGATGTCTTTCAGCGAGTCCGCGAACTCCGGGTGGATCGGGGTGATCTCCTGCAGGCCGTTCTTGCGCAGCGCGTAGTTCGTGTGCGAGTTCGCGCCCATCGGGCCCGGCCGGTACAGCGCGATGAGGGCCGAGATGTCACCGAAGTTGTCCGGCTTCATGAGCCGCATGAGGGCGCGCATCGGTCCGCCGTCGAGCTGGAAGACGCCGAGCGAGTCGCCGCGGGTGAGCAGATCGTACGAGGGGCGGTCGTCGAGCGCGAGATCCTCGAGCACGAGCTCCTCGCCGCGGTTCATCCGGATGTTCGCGAGCGCGTCGGAGATGATCGTGAGGTTGCGCAGCCCGAGGAAGTCCATCTTGATGAGACCGAGGGACTCGCAGGACGGGTAGTCGAACTGCGTGACGATCTGGCCGTCCTGCTCGCGCTTCATGATCGGGATGATGTCGATCAGCGGATGCGAGGACATGATCACGCCCGCCGCGTGCACACCCCACTGGCGCTTCAGGTTCTCCAGGCCCAGGGCGGTATCGAACACCGTCTTCGCCTCGGGATCCGATTCGATGACGACGCGGAACTCGCTGGCCTCCTTGTACCGCGGGTGCTCGGGGTCGAACATGCCGTCGAGCGGCATGTCCTTGCCCATCACGGCCGGGGGCATCGCCTTGGTGAGCTTCTCCCCCATGCTGAACGGGAAGCCGAGCACGCGCCCGGCGTCCTTCAGCGCCTGCTTCGCCTTGATCGTGCCGTAGGTGACGATCTGCGCGACGCGCTCGTCGCCGTATTTCTCGGTGACGTACTGGATCACCTCGCCACGGCGACGGTCGTCGAAGTCGACGTCGAAGTCGGGCATCGAGACGCGGTCGGGGTTGAGGAAGCGCTCGAAGATGAGGCCGTGCTCGAGCGGGTCGAGGTCGGTGATCCGCATCGCGTAGGCGGCCATCGATCCGGCGCCGGATCCGCGGCCCGGCCCCACGCGCACCCCGTTGTTCTTGGCCCAGTTGATGAAGTCGGCGACGACGAGGAAGTAGCCGGGGAACCCCATCGAGCTGATGACCTCGACCTCGTAGTTCGCCTGCGTGCGCACCGCATCCGGGATCCCGCCCGGATAGCGGAACTGCAGCCCCTTCTCGACCTCCTTGATGAACCAGCTCTCCTCGGTCTCGCCCTGCGGGACCGGGAAGCGCGGCATGAAGTTGGCGCCGGTGTTGAAGGAGACCTCGCAGCGCTCGGCGATCAGCAGCGTGTTGTCGCACGCCTCGGGGTGATCGCGGAACACCTGGCGCATCTCGGCGGCGGACTTCACGTAGTAGCCGTCGCCGTCGAACTTGAACCGGTTCGGGTCGTCCAGCGTCGATCCGGACTGCACGCAGAGGAGGGCCGCATGGCTGGTCGCGTCGTGCTGGTGCGTGTAGTGCAGGTCGTTCGTGCCGACGAGCGGGATCCCGAGGTCTTTCGCGATCTTCAGCAGGTCGCCGGTGACGCGCCGCTCGATCTCGAGGCCGTGGTCCATGATCTCGGCGAAGTAGTTCTCCTTGCCGAAGATGTCCTGGAACTCCGCGGCCGCCGCGCGCGCCGCGTCGTACTGGCCGAGGCGCAGCCGGGTCTGGATCTCCCCAGAGGGACACCCGGTCGTCGCGATCAGGCCCTTCGAGTACTTCTGCAGGATCTCGCGGTCCATGCGCGGCTTGAAATAGTAGCCCTCCAGGCTCGAGGTCGAGGAGAGTCGGAACAGATTGTGCATGCCCTCGGTCGTCTCGGAGAGCAGGGTCATGTGCGTGTACGCACCGGATCCGGACACGTCGTCGCGGCGCTGCTCGGGAGAGCCCCACTGCACCCGCGACTTGTCGCTGCGGTGCGTGCCAGGGGTGACGTACGCCTCGATGCCGATGATCGGCTTGACGCCCACGGCGGTCGCGGCCTTGTAGAACTCGAACGCGGCGAAGGTGTTGCCGTGGTCGGTGACCGCGACGGCGGGCATGCCCTGAGCGACGGCCTCCTGCACGAGCGGCTGGATGCGCGCCGCCCCGTCCAGCATCGAATACTCGCTGTGCACGTGGAGGTGGACGAAGGAGTCGGATGCCATGGGTTCGAGTCTACGATCGAGCACCGACGCCGGGCACCGTCGACCTCATCCGGTCCCTCGCCGATCCGGTCCCTGAGCTTGTCGACTCGTCAGCGCGTTGGCTCGCGCTGTCGAATCCTGAGAACGCTCCGCAAACCTGTGCAGCGCCTTCAGGTTTCCGCAGCGCGAGCGAGACGCCGCCCAGGATAGAGCCGCGTCGCCAGCTATTGACAGCGCGAGCAGGACCCGGGCACGTCCGTTCCGGGCCCAGGGAACGGACGTGCCCGGAGCTGCCAGCGCCCGACGGGCGCGCACAGCGCCGGATACGCTGGTCGCATGACGACTCCGGACTTCGTCCTCGCGCTGCGTGAGCGGATCGGCCATTCCCCGCTGAACCTCGTCGGCGTCACCGCGATCGTCTTCCGGGACGAGAAGGTGCTGCTCGGCAAGCGCGCCGACAATGGCGCCTGGCAGGCTGTCTCCGGGATCGTGGAGCCGAACGAGGAGCCGGCCGACACGGCGGTGCGCGAGTGTCTCGAGGAGGCAGGCGTCGTCGTGAAGGTCGAACGACTGGCGCTGGTGCAGCAGCTTCCCCGCGTCACCTACGCGAACGGCGACGAGGTCGACTACCTGGATCTGGTGTTCCGCTGCACCTGGGTCTCCGGCGATCCGCACCCCGCCGACGGCGAGCTCACCGAGGTCGGCTTCTACGACCTCGCGGCGATGGGCGACGTCGACGACGCTCACGTGCGCAAGATCGCCCTCGCGATGGCGGAGGACGATCCGGCACACTTCCGCGGCGGCAGGCCGCCCAAGGGCTGACGCTCGCGCCTCAGCGCAGCTCCAACCGCATCAGCACGCGGGGGAAGCCGTCGAGCATCGACCCTGTGTCGGCGGCCTGGGAGAACCCCGCGGATTCGAACAGGGCCCTCGTCCCGGTGTACATCATCGTCTGATTCACCCGTGCGCCCGCGCTGTCCAGCGGATACCCCTCGATCGCGGGAGCGCCGCTTGCGCGCGCGTGGTCCACGGCCCCCTCGATCAGCGCATGCATCAGCCCCTGCTTGCGATGCCCCGGCCGCACCCGGAAGCACCACAGCGACCACACGTCCTGGTCGTCGACGTGCGGGATCAGACGATTGGTGGCGAAACTCGTGTCACGCCGCGGATGCACCGCGGCCCAGCCCACCGGTTCGCCATCCAGATACGCGATGATCCCCGGAGCCGGATCCTGATGGCACAGTTCGCGCATCCGATCCGCCCGCGCCGGCCCTTGCAGGGCACGACTCTCCGCACCGCCGATGCGATAGCTCAGACAGAAGCACGACTGCGACGCCGGATTCTTCGGCCCCACGAGCGTCGCGACGTCTTCGAAGACGGTCGCGGCGCGCACCTCGATGCTCATGGCCCCAGTCTGCGCCCGGGCGCCGACATTCGCGATGGACTCAGGGGTTCACCATGCGCTGGTCTGTGTTCGTGTAGTGGATCGAGTCGGCGATCGTGCCCACCAGGCCCATGGTCACGCGCAGCAGACCCGGCTTGACGTCGTCGAGCGGCGGCGGGGTGTCGGTGCCGAGCGTGAGCGCACGGCCGTCCTGCGTCGTCGCGGTGATCGAACCGAGGTACACGCTGACATGCCCGGTGAGGGTCATGGTGTCGGCGTTGGTCACCAGCCCCGCCGCACCGGGCGGACGCACCGTGAGCGAGAAGCCGGAGATCGTGATCGAGTCGGCCGAGATCTTCAGAGCCCGGATCGTGCTGCCGTCGATCGTGGGCACATCCACGATGGCGATCCCGCTCAACCCGGTGAACGACAGACCCTGCGAGCCCATCGAGGCCGGCGTCTTGGTGAAGATCGGAGCACTGTCGTCCCGGGTGGCGGGAACCGGTGCGGTGCTCGGCGTCGGTGACGGCGCGGAAGGATCCGCGGGCGCGGCCGGGAGCGCCGGGGCGCCGGGAACGGACGGGATGGTCGGCGTGCCGGGCGCGCCGGGCGTGGTCGACGCCGGTGGTGCCGTCGGCGTCGGGCTCGGCGTGGGGCACCAGATCAGCGGGATGCACAGCGCCGCGGACCTCGTCGCGGGCGCGGCGGCGGCGCCCAGCGTCATCGGGGCGATCAGGGCGAGCGCGGCCAGAAGCGCCACGCCGACCCGGCGCTGCGGCCTCACGACACGGTCTCCTCGGGCTCGGCCTCGACCTCGGGCGCCGGCCGGCGCGCGCCCATCCACGCGACGACGAGCACGGCGCCGACGCCGGAGAGCAGCATGCCCACGATGAAGCCGCCGAGGTTCACGCCGATCAGGGAGTAGATCGCGACGACCAGCGCCAGGATCCCGTAGAACACGTGATGCGCGGGCATGGTGATCGAGAGGATCCCGAGCAGCAGCAGCACGATCGGGATGATCGTGGCCTGCAGCCCCTCGATGCCGAGCTGCACGTGCAGATGTCCGATGTCGAGCTGACCGGAGAAGAACATCTCGATGCCGCCGAGCGCAACCAGCAGCCCGCCGACGAACGGACGCTGCCGTCGCCAGTGCCGGAACCCGCGCTCCGGCGCCTGATCTGCCGCACCGTCACTCACCGGCGCCATACCCTCCTCGGTCACGGGTGCGTCGTCCCTCAGAAGCATCCCTTGGATCCGTCCGTCAGCTCCAGCGTCATCCCCGTGAGGGTGAACACCGAGGCCTGGGTGCTCCACGCCGTCTGCTGCAGGTTCTTGATCGAGACGGTGTCGGCGTCCTGGGCGAAGTCGCCCGCGGAGCCCTTGGCCTCGGTGTTGACGGTGGACGCGTCGACGCCGATGCGGATCGCGCCGAACGAGGCGTCGCCCTTGAGCCCCGTCATGCCGATCTGCAGGTCTGATGCCGAGGCCGGATTGCCGTTGCCGCCCGCCTTGATCAGCACGCCGACCTTGCCGAGCGGGGTGTCGGTGATCACGGACTGGCAGAGGTCGGTCAGGGTCGCGCTCTTGATGTTCGCGATGGCGACCGTGTGCTCCTTGCCCTCGGTGTCCTTGGCGATGCCCGCGTACTGCGAGAAGCCGGTGCCCTCCAGCTGCGACGCGCCGATCTGGAACTGGCTGCCGGAGACGGCGAAGGACACCGGAACGGCGCCCTGCGCGACTCCGCCCAGCAGCACGGCAGCCGCGATGCCTGCGGGAACGGCGACGAGCGCAATGCGCCCGGCGTGCGAGGCACCGAGCTTGCGGACACGGTCAGACTTCGGGAACTTCATCGATCCTCCTCCGGGGCGCCGACTTCTGTGGCGGCGCGACTCTGCGAGTATATCGCCCATTGACTCTCAGTCAATATCTCGACTCGGCACGTCCCGCGCACCGCTAGGTGTTCTTCCCACGGAGGTTGTGGGCAGCGTGGCTTGATGGAATGAGGTGAGGACCTCCGGTATCG